>JAAZLY010000265.1 GCA_012799115.1 Bacillota bacterium | reverse complement strand
GTCCCGTCATTGCCTCTTTGAGCGGCGTCGACCTAGTCCTAGTTGTAGCTGAACCCTCTATCTCTGGTATAAGTGACTTGGGGCGCGTCATCGCTACCGCCCAAACCATGGGCGTTGAGACTGCTATCTGTGTTAACAAGTATGATACGAATCTGGAAAAGACAAGGTGCATCGAGGAGTTTTGCCGAAGCAGGGGCCTTCCTTTCTCAGGCAAGATACCCTATGATGCCGTGACAATGCAAGCAATCAATCAGGGCATCTCCATTGTCGATATTGATTGTATCGCCGGAACAGCGGTTCGGAAGGTTTACGAAGAGACTATGCAACTCCTCTTGGGTCAGAACGATGGGGAATAGGGAGGGAAGAATAACAATGAAAGTTGCTGTTGCAAGCGAACAAGGACTGGTAACAGAACACTTTGGTCACTGCGAAGCGTTCATGATTTTCAATACTGTCGATGATCAAATCGTTAGTAGTGAGGTGGTGCCGAATCCTGGACATAAACCTGGTTTTTTGCCCCGCTTCTTGCATGGTCTCGGGGTAAACACAATTATCTCAGGAGGCATGGGTGCCGCCGCTGTAGGGATCTTTAACGAGCACGGCATTGAAGTGATTGTAGGTGTGGACGGCAGCGCTGAGAGAGCTGTAGAAGCCTATGTGAGTGGTAATCTGAAATCCACAGGTTCCGTCTGCCATGAACACAAACAGTAAGGATGCGAGATATCTGCTCCATTCGCCTTTAGTCCCCAAGCGTATTGGGGACTTTTTTCGTGTGTGGGAACCTATTGTCCGACGAAGGAGAAGAATTCTTTCTTTTCAGCAGGAATTTTCCCAGCTTCACGGAATGTTAAGTAATAGCCATCGATGTTATAATCCCAGGTAGAATACTGTGTTTGTGTAATAAAACACAAAGTTTCCGAGTCTGTTTCGTTCTTGAGATGAGAGCTTGAGGCGCAATCACGTAAGGACTAGGAGGTGATCATGGAGTACGTCGATGTCCGTTGCTGGATCATTACCAAAAAGCAGGAGGAGATATGAGATGAAACGGCTTTTAACAGCTTTGATGGTTATTACCATTCTTGTGGCTATGAGTTTTAGTGTCTTAGCCGCCGAACAACCTTTCAAGGGAACAACGCTTCGCATTGTTTTGTCGAATCACCCTTGGACCGATGCAATTCGCCCCTTGCTATCAGAGTTTGAAGAGGCAACGGGAATTCGTTTACAGGTAGAGTCGCTCTTTGAAGACCAACTCTCGCAGAAGTTGCTAGTCGAATTTGCTTCTGGCACATCGACCATTGATGTGTTCATGCAAAGACCTTTGCAGGAGGCCAAGCAATTCCAAGAAAACGGTTGGTATACAGATTTGCGTCCCTTTGCTGAGGCGGATCAAGATATTGACCTCGACGATTTCTTCCCATCGGCTCTACTTGCCGAAACCGTAGAAGGTGTCCTGACCGGTATTCCCATCGTTACCGAACAGGAAATTATCTACTATCGTAAAGATCTATTTGAGCAAGCAGGCATCAGTGTTCCCACCACAATGGAAGAGTTCGAAGCGGCAGCAGCCCACTTCCACGATCCCGAAAATAGTTTCTTTGGTTTCGTATCCCGGGGACAAAGAGCAGCAGCTGTTACACAATTCTCCAGTTTCTTGTATAGCTTTGGTGGCAATTTCGATGTAGACGGCGTAGCCACATTGAATACACCAGAGTCCATAGAGGCCTTCACCTATTACGGTGACATGCTTCGGAATTATGGACCTCCAGGAGTACTGAACATGAGTTGGCCACAGGCTTTGGCGATCTTTGCCCAGGGCAATGCAGCCATGTATACGGATGCCTCGGTATTCTACTCCAACATGCTCGATCCAGAGCAATCGGATGTAGGAGAGCTTGTAGGATTTGCTCAGTTCCCTGCTGGCCGTGCAGGGTCACGCCCATATTCGGTTGTATCTTGGGGAATTTCCATGGCTCAAACGTCTAAGAACAAGGAAGCCGCTTGGGAGTTTATCAAATGGGCAACCGGCAAGGAGATCACGTTGGCTGCTCAGGCCGGCCAAGTTCCCAGCGCTAGAACCTCTGCCTGGGAAAATCCTGAAGGGGTAAAGAGTTTCCCAGCTCAGTTAGTTGAAGTGATCATGGCCTCGTCAGAAGGATCCATGCCCTACGATCGCCCGAATGTGATTGGTGTAGGCGAAGCTCGTGACGTGGTAGGTACCGTAATTGTAACCGCGATTGAAGGTGGCGATGTGGCAGCCGCGGCCAACAAAGCGAATCGCGACTACCAAGCTATCTTGGATCGGGAGAAGTAAAGGTATAGGTAGGTAGCACTTCAGGCAGGGAGTACCTCCCTGCCTGAATCAAAGGAGGTAGATGGAGTGCTCAGTCGATGGTTTGATAAGCGTATTCGTTATCTGTTTGTTATGCCTGCCCTAATCTTCGTTATCGTGATGATGGCATTCCCCATCTTATACACGTTCAGACTGTCCTTTACAAAATGGAGTATGTCAGCAACGCGTCCTCCAGTCTGGATTGCCCTTGGCAACTATGTATCGCTCCTGTTTAACGACCCCCGGTTTTGGGGTGCAGTAGGTCGCACCTTTGCGTTTACCCTTGTTGCGGTAGCCGTAGAGACAGTGCTTGGAGTCATTATTGCTCTGGTTCTCAATCGGGAGACCCGTGGGCAGAATTTCATCAAGACATTATTCCTCTTACCCATGATTGCGACTCCAGTTGCTGTGGGGATGGTTTGGCTCCTCATGTTTGAACCCTCCATCGGCGTGATCAACTACCTCTTAGGCGCGCTTGGCTTACCCCAGGGCCTATGGCTAGCATCACCGAGTCAGGCACTTGCGTCTCTGATCATGGTGGATGTGTGGCAGTGGACACCGATGATCACGCTCATTGTCTTGGCCGGCCTGGCCTCCCTTCCTAGGGAGCCCTTTGAGGCCGCGATTGTGGACGGAGCGAGTCGTCTGCAGACCGTCTTTCATATCACCCTGCCCCTGATTAAGCCAACCGTAGTTGCGGCCGTGATTCTGCGAACCATTGATGCCTTTAAGACCTATGATATCATCTACACGATGACCCAGGGCGGACCTGGTTTTGCCACTGAGACTCTGAATATCTACTCCTTTGTCCTAGGGTTCCAATACTTCCAGATGGGCAAGGCATCGGCTCTGCTTATGGTTTTCTTTGCTTTGGTCTTAGGTCTGGCAATTATTCTTAATTGGCTGAAAAAGCCTTTAGCAGTGTGAGGAGGTGGAGAGGATGTCTGATACGATGGTTACAAGCAATAGGAGTCGACGTAAGAAGCAGCTAAGGAACCTGGGCTACTGGGTGGTTGTTGCGCTGATCATTCTTCCATTTTTGTTCCCCTTGATATGGATGCTCCTATCGTCCCTCAAGGTTCAGGCCGACATTACCCGCGTTCCTCCAGTCTGGAGCTTCACACCTACAACGCAGCATTACAGGGCGGTTTTTGCCGAACACGACTTTGCTCACTATATATTCAACAGTGGAGTGATTGCCTTAGGTTCCACGGCGTTTTCGCTCCTCCTGGGGCTACCTGCAGCTTATTCAATTGCCCGCTTTCAGCAAACTAAATTCTCCTTAGGCATTCTGGTGGCTCGTATTGCTCCCGGGATTACCTTTTTGATCCCTTGGTTTATGCTTTTCTCTAGACTCAGGATGGTGGATACGTATACGTCCATGATTCTAGCCCATATGCTGGTGGGCTTGCCATTCATTGTGTGGGTGATGACTCCCTTTTTTGAGGGCATTCCAGTAGAGCTTGAACAGGCGGCCATGATCGATGGGGCCAGCCAGGCGGGGGCCTTCTTTAGAGTTCTTCTACCCTTAACTGGGCCAGGAGTGATCACAAGCTCGATTTTGGCCTTTGTGTTTTCCTGGAACAACTTCATGTTTGGGGTTGTCTTAACTGGTGCTAGGACCAAGACGCTGCCAGTTGCTGTATTTAACTTTATGGCCTACTCCGAGATTAACTGGGGCGGACTTATGGCCGCAGCAGTCATTATAACTGCCCCGGTGATCGTCATTGCCCTGATTGCCCAAAAATACATCATTCAAGGTCTCACGGCTGGAGCTGTAAAAGAGTAGAGAAAAGGCGGGATAGTGCATGAAGGCGCTCGTACTTAAGGAGTATAACAAGCTGGTTTATGAAGAGGTTCCAGACCCGGAGGTGGGTCTCGAGGATCTCCTAGTCCGGGTCAAAGCCTGCGCCATTTGTGGCAGTGATGTTCAAGGCTTAGATGGCAGCACCGGTCGGCGCAGACCACCGATCATTATGGGCCATGAGGCAGCGGGTGTAGTCGAAGCAGTTGGCAGTCATGTACATGGATTTAGGGTGGGCGACAGGATCACCTTTGATTCGACCATTTTTTGCGGTCAATGCTATTTCTGTCGCAAGGGTCAGGTCAACCTTTGTGACCATCGCAGGGTCTTGGGTGTCTCCTGCAACGAGTACAAGCAAAATGGCGCCTTTGCAGAGTATGTGGCCATTCCTGCACGCATTGCCTACCATCTTCCCGATGAGGTCACCTTTGAGCAGGCTGCTATGGTGGAGCCAGTCTCGATTGCCGTTCATGCGGTCAGTCTTTGCCGCATCTCGCCTAATGATACTGCGCTTGTGGTAGGGGCAGGCATGATTGGTCTTTTCATCATTCAGATCCTTCGCATCATGGGTTGTGGCCAAATCATTGCCGTTGATCTCGATGAGAAGAAGTTTGAACTAGCTCGTCAGTTTGGCGCAACGACCTGCTTAAAGGCTGACAGTAAAGATTTGGGCCAGCACATCTTGGACTTGACCCATGGACGTGGGGCCGATCTGGGCTTTGAGGTCGTGGGAATCTCTCCTACAGTAGCCACAGCTGTCCAAGGCGTCCGTAAGGGAGGATCTCTGGTCTTGGTGGGAAACTTACAGGCCCAAGTGGATCTACCTCTACAGTCGGTTGTGACGCGTCAAATCACACTTTATGGCTCTTGCGCTTCGAGCGGGGAGTATCCCATCTGTTTAGACTTAATCGCCTCTGGGAAGGTCCATGTAGACGCTCTGATTAGTGCAGCAGTACCTCTAGCAGATGGGGCTCGTTGGTTTGGTCGGCTCTATGCCAAGGAGCCAGGCTTACTAAAAGTAGTGTTACTACCTTAAGGGGAGATGGCCGTGAAGAGAGTGAAGACAGGAATCATTGGCTGCGGTAAAGGAGCTCACTTGCATGCAAAGGCTCTGCAGAATCTGCCTGAAAGCGACTTTACTGCCGTTTATAGCAGGAATTTTGCGACTGCAAAGGCCTTTTCCAAAGAGTATCAAGTCAAGGCGTATGCGACGATCGAAGAAATGGCGACAGTTGGTGGAGTGGAAGCGGTCATTGTCTGCACGCCCCATCCAGCCCATGCTGAAGTTACAATTAAGGCGGCAGAAGCTGGCATGCATGTCTTGGTGGAAAAACCCTTGGCCTCGTCCCTTAGGGACTGCGATGTTATGATCAACACCGCCAAAGCAAAGGGTGTTCTACTAGGAACAGTCTGCCAGCGGAGATTCTACCCCTCTTCGATGCGCCTTAAGGAGGCTATCAACCTTGGCAAGATTGGCAGACCCATCCTGGGAACAGTCAGCATGCTTGGTTGGAGGGATGAAGCGTATTACACAAGTGATCCCTGGCGGGGTTCCTGGGATGGCGAAGGTGGAGGGGTACTGGTCAACCAGGCGCCCCATCAACTGGACTTGCTGCAGTGGTATCTAGGCCCAATCGATGAACTCTTTGGTTACTGGGAGAATCTGAATCATCCCTATATTGAAGTGGAAGATACCGCAGTGGCGGTCATTAAGTTTAAGAACGGAGCCTTGGGTAACATTGTGGTGAGTAATTCCCAGACACCGGCACTTTATGGCAAGGTCCATGTACATGGCCAAAATGGGGCATCCCTTGGAGTTCAGACGGATGGTGGGCAGATGTTTATTGCGGGAATGACTGGGATTTCCGAACCACCCTTCAATGATCTCTGGACGATTCCTGGAGAAGAGCACTTGCTTGAGAAATGGAAGAAGCAGGACGCTGCCTTTTTCGAGACCATTGATCCCACCGTATACTTCCACGAGAGACAGATTGAGGACTTTCTAAGAGCAATCCTAGATGGAGGTAAGCCACTGATTGATGGTGAGGAAGGTCGCAGGACGGTTGAGATCTTTACCGCACTCTACCGCTCCCAGCGGGATAAGAAACCCATCACCTTTCCACTCCTACCAGAAGACAGCGACGACTACGATGGCCGTAAGATAAGACTCCGGGACTAAGCAAGCCCCGGAGTTCCTTTTTGCACACGAGCCAACATGCCTGATCAACTCGAACTGCCCGCAAGGGAGACTAGTATCTGTGGATCGATGATGTCTAAACCCTTGTCGTTTCGTATGATCGAACGTTGCAAGAGAGACAACACCTGTTCGTTTGTCAGACTGGGGTTAACCGAGGAGGCTAGGGCTGCTAACCCTGTCAGGAATGGAGTGCCCCAACTTAGTCCTCCTTCGTTATCCAGGACATACCCATTGGACTCTACATGGGAGGCCACATATCTCCCGGAACAGGGGAGATAGAGGCTTACATAGCCATTTTCCAGATCGTTGGTCTCTCGGATTCGCACTAGTTCTTCCCTCGTCATGTTGTTTTGCTTGAGAAACTCATTCATCCAATCCCCGATCACAATGTTGTCCAACTGGTTCATATTCGCCTTGTCAACATAAGCCGCTTCTCGGAGGGCAAATGGTGGATCCGTCATCGTAGGCATCGTAGAAGTAAACACGATGATTCCTTGGTCCCAGGCCTTCTCTACCAAGCTTTGGAAGGCGTCTTGTTCTTGGCGTAAGCCAGTAGAAATGTTGACAAATCGGATCTTTTCTTCCGCCTCGAGTGTTTCATTATAGGCCAAGAGCCTCTCTAATGCTACGAGGACGTTACTTTCTTCAGCAAAGTTGGTTGCAAAGAAGTGTAGTCTAGCTTGGGGAACCACGCCGCATAGTTTTCCCGTAAGGATACTGGCAACAGTGGTACCATGATAATGATCTTCTTCCATCACTGAACCCACGATCTCAAGGTGGACAAGACTATCTGCAAACTCCTCATGGGTTTCTAGCAGCAACCCGTCAATAATCGCCACATTGATTCCTTTACCTGCATAGCCCTTCTCATGAAGAACTCTGAGTCCTAGACCTGGTTCAACTGTAGAAATATCCTTCACAACTATTACCTGTAGACTTTTTCTTGCATAGTGTTCGCTCCACAGTGTGCCTGGTTAGAAGTACAAGCTGAGGATATAAATGAAGCAAAAGAGTCCATGAAACTGGGCTGTGGCCACATCTAGACCGCGGAACTCCTGCTCTTGCACTTTCCTTGTCAGGGATGGGACTAGGGGTAGAGTCAAGAAGACGGTGAGGGATGCCGGTGCGAGGGAGAACCAGAGCACACTTATGGCAATAAAAAGGTAGGGTAGGGTCAGTAGCGCATAGTACAGTGCGCCGCAGAATCGGTCGCCGAAAAGAACTGTAAATGTGATACTTCCGGCTGCTGCATCAACGCCACGGTCCCGAAGTTCATTAGCACCCAAGATCGCCGCTACCAGGAGTGCAACAGGTAGGCAGAAGACAATCAGCTCTTTGCTTACATAGGAGGTTTGTGCTACAAAAGAGACCATGGGTAGCATCATACCCATCAATACGAAGACGGCAGGGAGGCTAATGCCCTTGTGCTTATAGGCAAGGGGAGGCTTTGTGTAGTAGATTCCGCCTAGATAACCTGTAACTGGCCACAGCAGCATAGGCCAGCTGGTGAAGTACGCAAAGAGGAGGGAGGCGATGGCAATAACGAGAGATAACAGAGAAATCGCCTGCTTGACGAGCTTAACCCCCTGTGGGTTGTCCCTAAGAATGGGAATGGCCTGTGGGCTTGTTGCTTTGTCATGACCAGAGATCCAATCATAGAGGGAGTTTGTCAGGTTCGTGACAACATGGATTAGTAAAGCTATGAGCAGAGTCAAGGCAAGGACTGTACCTCGAAGGGTAAGACCCGTTTGCCTTGCTAAGGAGACTCCAAAGAGGACAGCTAAAAGGGAGGTCCCAAGGCTAAATGGTCGTATGCTAGTCCACCACAGCCGGATCAGGCTAGATGTGTTTCGCACTAAGATCATGGTCACGAGTAGACCTCCTTATCATCGTTCTACACATAAGCTTTCCCGAAAGAGCCAGGAATAACCAAAGGTCCAAATGAATCGAGGTATCAAGCTCAGCCTTGAGGTCCATTTTTCCCTTTACAGGAGAAGATGAAATGGTAAAATAAGGGCAGAAAATGTGCCAATGGATGCGATTAGGAGGAGTGCAACGATGTCGATTTTGATCGCAGATGATGAGGTTGATATTCGAAACCTTGTAAAGCTCAGTCTAGAGGAGGATGGGTACACTGTTGCTACTGCGGGAAATGGTAAGGAAGCGCTGCACATTCTTATGAACCAAGAGATAGTACTGGCCATTCTTGATATCAACATGCCGGTTATGGACGGCTTTACTGTACTGCTCAAACTACGTGAACACAGTACGATTCCCGTCATCTTTTTGACCGCCAGAAGCGACGAACAAGATAAAGTCTTAGGACTGGGGTTAGGGGCAGATGATTATCTTTCAAAGCCTTTTTCCATCAGTGAGTTGGTGGCTCGTGTAGGAGCCCAGCTACGGCGGAGCAATGAGTATCTGTCCAAGCCAACTACCATCCTTCGATACGGGGAGCTCACCATTGACAAAGAAAGATGCTGCGCCTACAAGGATGGAACTGCCCTGGAACTGGGGGCCAAGGAGTATAAGCTGCTCGTGCATTTCATGGAGAACCCCGAGCGGGTGTTTACCAAGCGGCAGTTGTATCAGGCCGTGTGGGACGAAGAGAACTACTATGATGATAACACTGTGATGGTCCACATGAGTCGCCTCCGGAGTCGAATTGAGGAGGATTCCCATAGGCCCCATTATCTTCAGACCATTCGCGGCATTGGTTACAAGCTTGACAATCAGGGTAGAAGATGATGAGAAAGACCATTTCAAATCAGTTTTTCCTGCACTATCTAGTGGTCTTTGTCTTGGTCGCAGTAGCGACAGTGTCAGCATACTTTTTTTTGATCATAGCCAATCATTTGGCGGAAGACACATTTACAAAGAATCGGTATCCAGCCAGTGCTATGATGCGGGATGATTACCGGTTCATCGACCCCGCACCCATACTTAAAAACGGTGGTAGCTTGCAGATTGTTGACAAAGACTACCGAGTTGTCGTTGCAGAAGGCAAGGACGCATTGCCAAAAAGACAACTGACGCCGGCAGAGTTTACCGAGTTTTTGGTGGAAAGTAAGAGTAAGGATAGAACTCTCAGTCATGACATTCTATACAATCCACAAGGGGAGTTTTGGCTGATTATCACCTTTCCGACATCCTTTCGCATCGATTTTGAAGTCAAAATGAATCCTAAGGCGGCAACAGGTAACTTCCCTCGAGTAGCATTTATCTTTGGATTGACGATTGCCATCTACCTTCTGCTACTTACCGCACTTACCATCGTCTACTCCAGAATCACTGGGTCGAGAATCACCGAGTCCCTGCGCAAGCTTCGTGATGGTACAAGGCTTTTGCGGGAGGGAGATTATTCTGCAAGGGTAGACTTGCGCCTGACGAATGAGTTTGCCGAGCTGCAAGACACCTTTAACGACATGGCCTCTCGGATCGAAGAAGAAATCGATCTGCGCAAGAAGTCCGAGGGGGATAGGCGGCAACTGATTTTGGACATTTCCCATGACCTAAAGAACCCCATGGCCAGCATTGAAGGGTATGCGGAGCGTCTCTTGCATGCGGCCACGATGAGCGAGGAGGAGAGGCGTGGATGTTTGGAGGTTATCCAGAAGAACAGTCAAAGGGCCAACCGGCTCCTAACGGAGCTATTTGAGTTGTCACAAATGGATAGCCCTGAGTTTTCTCTCCATCTGGAAGCAACCGATCTCTGCGAAGTTCTCCGCCAGATCTGCGGCGAGCTTGTGCAAGAGCTAGAACGGGCGGGCTTTGACTATGAGTTCGCTATTCCTGAGGAGCCTGTTTGGGCCTGGCTCGACATTGACCGCTTTGGACGTGTCGTGCATAACCTGGCCGACAATGCAGTGCGATATAATCCTAGGGGAACAACCGTAAGTGTAAGCTTGACTGTGACAGATGATCAGGCGATGATTCACTTTAGCGATAATGGGATTGGGATCCCGACTCGTTTGAAGGGCGACATATTTAAGCCCTTTGTTCGTGCCGATTATGCCCGCACCTTCGAAACCGGCGGTAGCGGGCTTGGACTTGCTATTGCCAAGAGGATCACGGAGGCACATGGTGGCGATGTGGTGCTCTGCTCGAGTAGTGGGAAGGGTTCAACCTTTAGGATGACCATTCCAACGATTTAAGGTAGATTTAAGGGTCATTTCAGCTGTATGACAGGTTCACTTGCTAGGATAAGCAGGAGATCTGTAGTACAGCTTTTTTCATTGGAGTTATAGTCCCCAGCAATCGACAAGGGAGGGGGTATCAGACGGTGCATGAATCAAGTCGCATCATTGACATACTTCTGATGAGAAATGTCCTACAGAGCATCTACACAAAGACCGAAGGCGGGAGGTTCTTGTCATGATTCAAGTGATTCTTTTTGTCCTACTTACGGTTTTCCTGGTTCTTATACTTGTAGCGATCCTCGTCCTTGTAGCGCAGGAAATCCGCGCCCGAGTATGTCACAAAGGCAATGCAAAAGGCACCGTACGAATGAAGAAGGCTTTTGTTCTCCTGGCAGCTCTATCCGTTTTGAACGGTGGTCTTGTCGCTCTTACCCAGTTTACTGCAGCAACTCCCCCAATTAACGTCTCAGGCAGCATAGCGGAACTCCTTAAACTTGAGCTTGGAGGCATGAAGCAATGGATCAGTATTAGGGGATGGGACCGTAGCAAGCCCGTACTACTCTTTCTAGCGGGCGGCCCTGGCGGCACGCAAATGGCGGCAGTGCGCCACGAACTCTCAGAGTTAGAGAAACACTTTGTTATCGTCAATTGGGATCAGCCCGGTTCAGGCAAATCCTACTACGCAATAAAGACGGAGGAGATCACCCTTTCTACCTATCTCCAATCGGCTCATGCCTTGACAGAGTACCTAAAAGGGCGTTTCGAGCAGGATAGGATTTACTTAATCGGTGAATCATGGGGTAGTGCCTTGGGAATTTTCCTGATTGAAAAGTACCCAGACTCCTATCATGCCCTGATTGGTACGGGGCAGATGGTGGATTTCGCTGCAACGGAACGAATCGATTACCAGCTGGCCATGGAAATTGCTCAAGAAGAAGGTAACACGTCCCTGATCAAACGGCTCCTGGCTAATGGCATACCTCCCTATTATGGAAGCGATGTTACCTGGAAGAGCGCGTTGTACCTGAACTACCTCAGCGCAAAGATGGCGAACAACCCGGAGATCAAGAATCCCGGTTACAACACTCTGCGGGATATTGGATCTTCGGAGTATAGTTTGCTAGACAAAATCAACTTTGTGCGGGGAATTGTAAGCACCTACAATCATGTCTATCCACAGCTCTATGACATCGATCTAAGACGGGACTATGCCAAGTTGGACGTGCCAGTCTATTTCTTCCTAGGGCGTCATGACCTCAATGCCCCAACGGAGTTGGTGGAGGAATACGAACGCATCTTAGATGCCCCCGCCAAAGGGATTGTATGGTTTGAACACTCTGGGCATAGCCCATGGATCAACGAAACCGACAAGTTTGTCAAGGAGGTACTATCATGCTTTCTCGGATCCTGAGCTTCATGATTATCACTGCAATGATTCTGGTCTTAGCCGCCTGTGTGGCACCTAAGGGTAGTATTGTGATCTTGGAAGAAAGTCAGCAAACTGGATTTTCCATGGAGTTTTCAGAGTGGAGCTCGCAAGGTACCTGTGCGCTACCCCTGAAGAAGGACGATACAGTTCAAATCGATGTGACAAAGACAGCTGGTACGATAGCCCTCACCATGAGCGGACGAGGCTCCAGCGAGCCCTATACTGGGAGCAACGTGCAGTCAGGTCTCTTTACGGTAACGGTTTCCGAGTCGGATGAATACACGTTCATCCTAACAGGTAAGGCCGCCAGCGGCACGATCAGCGTCAAGAATCTAGGCAGCAGAAGATAACTGGCCAAGGCCGATTGATGATGGCCACCTATACCTTCACCATCACATACCTTCTAACCCATCCTGGGAACGTATTGGAAGCGATTGTTCCGTCCTTGTCAAAGTTTGTGGTGTTTGTCACGACCTTGACGCAAAGACAAGGTACATGGTATGATTTGTTTGAAATACGTTTCGCTTGTTAGGAAATTGTATGAAGCTGGCGTCATTTTCAGGGAAGAAAAGGACAAGCTTGCATCCTTGGATGGTACGAAATCGTATTATGAAACGAAAGAAGGGATGTTGTTGAAGAACCGTTTTGTCATCTCAAGCATCAAAACAAGAATGGTAGTTCTGATCAGTCTGGCTGTCTTGATTATCACTGTGGGAGTCAGCTCTTTTTTCTATTTTAGTGCAAATGGATTGGTTCGATCCTACATTCTGCGGGAAGCCGTGCTTGTGGCAGAACAGAATGGTGAAGCAATTTCTCAGTGGTTTAAGTCAATAGAAGATGATATGTTCTTGTTCGCTCAGATTCCTGCCGTTCGAGGACTCGAAATGGAACAAGCGCAGGTACTGATGAACGCCCTGATTAGCGAACGTCCGCATTATGGTGGCATTCTCCTCGCCGACTTGGCCGGTAATGCCTTGACCGTGGAAGGTCATATGATAAGCATCGCCCAACGCGACTATTTTCTCGGTGCTCTCGAAGGGAAGGGAGTCTTCTATTCAGAGCCGATGATCACTCAAGCCACGAACTTGGCCACGATCATGCTCGCCCGGGCGATTTATGATGATTCAAACCAGGTCGCTGGAGTGGTGGCCTTTTCCGTCAGCCTAGAGCAACTTCAATCCATCGCCAGTGATATGACCCTAGCCGGGTCTGGTCATGGCTGGCTCGTCAATGGTAATCGCGTGGTGCTAGGCCATCCCGATTTACAATTCCTGGGGAACTCGGACCTCTTTTCGCAGGAAACAGCTCTTGTGCCAATTGTAACAGAAATGCTCAAGGGTGAACCTGGGGTTAATACATATCGCAAAGATAACGAAGACATCTTTATCGCCTTTGCGCCAATCAGCCACACTGGGTGGGCTATTGCTCTGGAAGCCTCCGAACGAAACGTAATGGGTGCGCTGGTGAGCATGAGGCGAATTGCGATTCTGATCGTAGTTCTAGCGGTGGCAATTGGTTCCGTCTTGGCTTTCTTCTTAGCAGTTAGTCTCTCCAAACCGATCATTCGCTTGAAGGAAGGTGCGGAGCGGATTGCTGCTGGCAATCTCGAGACTATTACATCTGTTAATCGAAATGATGAGATTGGAGCCTTGGC
>JAAZLY010000034.1 GCA_012799115.1 Bacillota bacterium | reverse complement strand
TAGCAACAGAGGATCTAGCGGTGTTCGAGGGGTGTATGCCCATCGAGGTGATGGCCAAGCGAGGTGCAGATGCCTTGCGCTACGGTCCCTTTCGACCAGTGGGTCTCACTGGTCCAGATGGCAGACGTCCTTACGCGGTACTGCAGCTACGTCAGGAAAACACTGAAGCCACCCTCTTTAATCTAGTCGGCTGCCAAACTCGCCTCAAGTGGGGCGAACAGAAGGAAGTATTTCAGCGTATTCCTGCGTTAAAGAACGCCGAGTTTGTTCGATATGGCGTCATGCACCGCAATACATTTATCAATTCTCCCCAGGTACTAAATGCCAGCTTCCAGTTTAGAGACATCGAACGAATTTTTCTGGCTGGGCAGATTACAGGTGTTGAAGGATATGTCGAGAGTACGGCTTCGGGCCTCTTAGCGGGTGTCAATGCTGCCCGTTTCGTCCAGGGTGCAGAGCCCATTGTCTTGCCGCAAGAGACGATGTTAGGTAGTCTCGCACATTACATTTCGGGTGCAGATCCTAAGCATTTTCAACCGATGAATGCCAACTTCGGCATCTTGCCTCCTCTAGAGCCGCCAGTGCGTGGTAAGAAGGAGCGGAAGCTTGCCTACGCCCAAAGGGCCCTAGAGACGCTAGAGTCTTTCTGGTCACAGGTGTGAGGTGTCAGATGTGAAATGGGAAGCCACCGCCGAACTTCATAGCTATCTGGAGTACTTACGGGTTGGGCGCAATCTTTCACCAGCCACTCTCCTCGCCTATGAACGAGATCTAGGCGACTTTTTGGATTTCGTTAGGCAGCAACTGGAGCTTCTAGGGAAAGAACAGTGTCTTTCGGCCATCGATAAGTACTTGGTTCGAGACTATTTGGCTTACTTGACTCGAGAAGGTTATGCTCGATCGACCATAGCTAGGCGCTTAGCCAGCATTCGGGGTTTTAGCCAGTTTTTGTTCAGAGAAGGTACGATTGGGAGCGATTTTGCCATCACTCTAAAAACACCAAAACAACAGAAGGCGATTCCCGAGGTGATGAGTATGGACGAAATTGCCCGTTTCTTAGACACATACATGCCTGGTAAGTCACAGGCACTGCAAAGTCGGAATCAAGCCATGTTCGAGATCCTGTACGGAACCGGGATACGCGTTGCGGAACTGGTTGGACTTGATGTTTCAGATCTCGACGTGGAAAACAGATACATCAGGGTGATGGGTAAGGGAAGCAAGGAGCGGATTATTCCCCTAGGTGACTACGCCCTCGAACGTGTTGGTGTCTATCTTAGAAAGCATCGTTTGGAGCTCCTCCAGGGTAAGAAGGAGGATGCTCTTTTTCTCAATGCCCGGGGTACTCGCATAACGACAAGGGGCGTACAGTACGTATTGGATGAATGTAGTTTGTATTTGGAGATTCACAAGAACATTTCTCCCCATGTTTTTCGCCACACCTTTGCGACACATCTGCTTGATAATGGGGCTGATTTACGCAGTATTCAAGAACTGCTAGGTCATGCTAGCCTATCTACAACTCAAGTTTATACCAAGGTTACTATGGGGCATCTGAAGTCCGTTTATAATAAGTCTCATCCGCGAGCATAAGAAGGGAGATGTCTCAATGAGTATTCGTTCGACAACAATTGTTGCAGTGCGCAAAGGGAATCAAGTAGCCCTGGCCGGTGACGGACAAGTCACTTTGGGTGAGAAGACGGTGATCAAACATGGTGCAACAAAAGTCCGTACACTATCTGATGGCGAAATCTTAGCTGGATTTGCTGGCTCGGCAGCGGATGCGATCACGCTTTTTGAAATGTTTGAACGCAAGTTGAAGGATCATTCTAACCAGCTTGTACGGGCAGCGGTAGAAATGGGTCAGGAGTGGCGTTCTGATCGCTATCTGCGCAAGTTAGAAGCCTTGCTCCTTGTGGCAGACCGCCAAACTACACTCGTAATTTCCGGTTCAGGAGACATTATTGAGCCAGACGAAGGTGTCTTGGCAATCGGCTCAGGTGGTTCCTATGCCATGGCTGCAGGCCTTGCCCTTCTGAGGCACTCGCAGCTGACGGCACGGGAGATTGCCCTCGAAGCTCTCAGAATTACTTCGAAGATCTGTGTGTTCACCAATGATCGTATTTCCATTGTAGAATTGTCATAGGGTGTAAGGGGCGATATTATGGTACTGACACCAAAAGAGATAGTTGCCGAACTTGACCGCTATATCGTTGGCCAAGAAGATGCCAAGCGCGCTGTGGCCATCGCTATGCGTAATCGTTATCGTCGGCAGCAGTTACCAAGCGAGCTGCGGGAAGAAATTCTGCCCAAGAACATACTGATGATTGGACCAACGGGCGTTGGCAAGACAGAAATCGCTCGGCGACTGGCGCGCCTAGCGAACGCCCCCTTCGTGAAGATCGAAGCAACCAAGTTTACCGAGGTTGGATATGTAGGACGTGATGTGGACTCCATCATCAGAGAACTTGCAGACATCGCACTGCGGATGGTGAAGACGGCGCGAATCAAGGATGTGGAGCAGAAGGCAGAGAGCTTGGTAGAAGAACGCTTAGTGGAGCTCTTGGTTCCTGGACCAAGTGCTACCACTCAACTAAATCCCATGGACCTCCTGTGGGGTTTGTCCCAACCAGGAGGAACGACTAGGCCAGAGAAGACAGACGATGCGGAGCTCAAAAAGGAGCGTGATCAAGTCCGTAGGCTACTACAACTTGGTGAGCTAGAAGACCGCAAGGTAGAAGTTGTGGTTGAGAAGCCTTCTACTCCTGGTTGGGATGGAATACCCGGTCTCGGCATGGATGACATCGGCGCGAATTTCCGGGAGATGCTTGGGGATCTCTTGCCGAAGAAAACGCAGACACGTACGGTGACCGTGAGTGAAGCAAGAGGCATCCTATTACAAGAAGAAGCGGCAAAACTTCTAGATATGGAGGCCATTTCGGCAGAGGCTGTGGCTTTAGCTGAAGAATCAGGCATTGTCTTTCTTGATGAAATCGACAAGATCGCAGGTTCCCAGAAACAAGCCGGTCCAGATGTCTCCAGAGAAGGGGTTCAGCGAGACATTCTGCCGATTATAGAGGGAAGCACGGTGATGACCAAGATTGGTCCGATTCGCACAGATTACATCTTATTTATTGCAGCCGGTGCTTTCCATGTATCCCAACCTGCAGACCTCATACCCGAACTGCAGGGCCGGTTTCCCATACGGGTCAACCTAGAAAGTCTGCGTGCAGAAGACTTCGCTCGAATCCTTACGGAACCTGATAACTCCCTGATCAAGCAGTACGTTGCACTACTTGGCACCGAAGGGATCGAGCTTCAGTTCACTACCGATGGTGTCTTGGCCATGGCCAAGATTGCTGAAGAAGTGAACCGGGGAACAGAAAACATCGGCGCTCGGCGTTTGCATACCATTTTGGAGCGACTACTAGAAGACGTGAGTTTTGAAGTACCAGTTGGGTCCAAAATCCTGATCGATGAAGCTTTTGTGCAGGGCAGACTTGGTGAACTGGCCCAAGATAAGGATTTAGCCCGCTATATCTTGTAAAGAATCACGGAATTTCGTGAAACTTGAAGAAGGATGAAGGAACTTGCGCTGTTGCTGCGAATATAGATAAAGGGGCAAGGGGAAGGGTTTTTTTACCCTCCCCTTTTTCTATTCAATGTGGGAAATAGGAGGACTTCGTTTTACTTTGTCGAACTGCCTCTAAATCGCTAGTTATCAGCACAAACGAGCTCGCAAAGGGGGAACCTGAATGTTTAAGGTTGTTGATCGGTTAGGAACCGGCCTGAGTAAAGCATCGTTGCGGCATAACGTCATCAGTAACAACCTGGCGAATTACAATACTCCAGGCTTTAAGCGATCGGATGTGGAGATGGATACCAAATTCTCCCAGGAAATGATGAGGGTGCAAGATCCAAAATTATACCAGACAAATGCCAGGCACTTGCCAGGTACGACTAGGGTTAGGAATACACCTTTTAATGTCGTTCAGGATCATTCCACCACCATGCGGAACGATGGCAACAATGTAGACCCCGAACGAGAGCAGGTCTTGCTCTTGGAGAACCAGCTGTATTATGAATCTCTATCCGATGCTGTCAGCCGCAAACTTGGACAACTTCGGACAGTGATAGGAGAAGGGAGGAGGTAGGCTATGAGTGTCTTTAAAGCGATGCGCATCTCCGCCTCAGGTCTAACCGCCGAGCGGTTGCGGATGGATACCATTGCCAACAACTTAGCGAATGCCAATACCACACGTTCTGTAGAGGGAGGGCCATATCGTCGCCAGGTGCCGGTTTTTGCTCCGATTCTGGATCAATCCATGCACGGTGCCGCAAGTCCCATTCAAGGGGGTGCAAGGGGTCAAGGTGTTCAAGTGATCGGGGTAGTAAGTGATCCCTCTCCACCGCGTTTGGTCTATGATCCTCAGCATCCCGATGCCAACGCAGATGGTTATGTGGAAATGCCCAATGTGCATGTGGTCAAAGAGATGGTTGACTTAATTACCGCCACCCGGGCCTATGAAGCAAACATAACTGCACTAAACTCCGCCAAGTCTATGGCGCAGCGTGCTTTGGAGATTGGCCGTTAGGCTTGTCCTAGAAACGGAGGATACATATGAAGGTCCAATTTGATATCCCGACCACGCTAGGAAGGGCTACCCTCGGACAACCCGTGCAGACTGAAGGTAACTTCCAGGATTATCTGCGGGATGCACTGGCTGAAGTAAGTGCTATGCAACACCAAGGTGATTTGGCCTTTACGCAGCTTCTTACTGGCGACATCGAGTTTCATGATGCCATGATTATCGCCGAAAAGGCAAATCTAGCAATGCAGCTCACAATGGCAATTCGTACTAAGCTTTTAGAAGCATATCAAGAAATTATGCGTATGCAAGTTTAACTAGGTGGGTGACGTATGAACGCGATGCTTGAGTCGATTAAGGAGACCTGGGGTAAATTGTCACGTCCCATGCAAGTGGCCGTTGGCGTATTTGTCCTAGGTGTTTTTCTATCCTTGGTTCTTCTGGGACTATTCTCTCGAACAGAGTACCAGGTCCTCTTTTCAGGGCTTGGTGTTGAAGATGCTGGAGCGGTAGTGGCTGCTCTTCAAGAAAGGGGAACTCCCTATCAACTCACCGATGGCGGCACAACAGTCTTAGTCCCTGAGGCTGATGTTTTTGAGGCGCGAATTGCCTTGGCTACGTCAGGCGTGCCTACAGGAGGCGTTGTTGGTTTCGAGATCTTCAATACAACCAGACTTGGCGAGACTGAAGCAGATCGCCAGCTCCGATACCAATGGGCCTTACAGGGAGAGTTAACGCGCACGATCAGGCAAATCAACGAAGTGGCTGATGCCAGAATACATATTGTCCTTCCCAAGCGCTCCCTGTTCATTCAAGAAAGCCAAAGTGCTACGGCTTCTGTCTTACTTCAGTTGAAGCCCGGTGCTCAGCTGACAAGTGGTCAGGTGCGTGCAGTGGCAAACTTGGTGGCCACTAGTGTTGAAGGATTGGCACCTGAAAATGTTACCATCGTCGACTCTAAGG
The DNA here is from genome assembly GCA_012799115.1 of Bacillota bacterium. Taxonomy (GTDB): domain Bacteria; phylum Bacillota; class Limnochordia; order Darwinibacteriales; family Darwinibacteriaceae; genus UBA5420. Next base: position 8,550 of record JAAZLY010000034.1, on the reverse strand, counting down.
GAACCGTCTTAAATTCCCCATCCATAATGGACTTGGGCAGCCAGGTTTCAGACCGCTTTGAAATGCAGTGGCTGTATGAACAGCAATTGGAAAACAGTGTCGTGGCCATGCTCGAAAGAATCTATGGCTTTGGCAATGTAGTGGCTAGGGTCAATGCGGTAATGGACTTTGCCCACTTTGAAGAGTACAATGAGACCTTTACGCCAATTGTCAGAGGGGAAGGTTTGGTCCGAAGTACCCAGAGCTTTGAAGAAAATTATCGGGGAACAACTCAGGGTGCGGGTGGTGTTCCCGGTGTGGACTCCAATGTACCCGGCTATGTTCTCCAGGGAAATGGCGGCGGTACGACAGAATGGGAACGTAGCGAAGGAACAACGAATTACGAGTTGAATCGCACCGAGACGCGGACAACGTCCTTGCCCGGTTCGGTGACGAACCTAGCGGTATCCGTCTGGATCAATGGAGATCTAACCCCTGCCCAGTTGGCGTCAGTTGAGGAGTCTGTGACTCGGGCAACTGGATTGCGCATTGAGCGTGGAGACAGTATTTATGTGACAAGTGTACCCTTTGAAGCTAGTCCTTTCATGGATGATGCGTATCCCACCCCAGAGGCCGCAGGTGTTCCTATCTACTGGTACATTGCCTTTGGCGTGCTACTGCTCTTGGCCATTTTGTTCTTTGCGCTACGGAAGAAGTCTACCGCAGTGGAAGAAGTGCCAGCTGCAGCTACTTTAGACATCATTGTCGATGATGAACTACCTGAGCGTGAACTGACAGCTGATGAGAGGGAACGTCTCACTATGCGCAAGCAAATCGAGAAACTCGCAGAGGAGAAACCGGAAGAAGTGGCCTCCTTGATGCGTAGTTGGCTAATTGACGACTAGGGGGTTGGCTGATGAGAGCTCCAACAAAAATGAGTGGAAAACAAAAAGCAGCTGTTCTGTTGGTAAGCCTGCGCCCGGAGGTTTCCTCCCAAGTGTTTAAACATCTCAAGGAAGAGGAAATCGAGGATCTCACGATGGAGATCGCGAGTCTCAAGCGGGTCCAGCCCGAGCAGCGGGATCTGGTTCTGGAAGAATTCCACGAGCTCGTGGTGGCCCGAGAGTATCTCGACCACGGCGGGATTGAATATGCTAGGGAACTATTGGAAAAGGCGTTGGGACGTTCAAAGGCCGATGATATCATCAATCGCCTTACGGCATCATTGCAGGTCCGTCCCTTTGATTTTGCACGAAAGACAGACGCGAGCCAGCTTTTGAACTTTATTCAAAATGAACATCCTCAAACGATTGCCCTTATTCTGGCCTATCTTGATCCAGAGCAGGCCGGTCTGATTCTTTCTTCGTTGGCGCCAGAGCTTCAGGTGAACGTCGCGAAACGTTTGGCTAAACTTGACCGTACTACCCCTGAGGTACTGCAAGAGATTGAAAGTACATTGGAGCAGCGCTTGTCTGCATTTGTTATCGATGATTATACGCAGGCTGGTGGCATTGAGGCTGCGGTATCCATTTTGAGCATGGTGGATCGTTCCACAGAAAAGACGATCATCGACTCCCTCGAAGAGGAAGAACCCGCTTTAGCCGAAGAGATTCGCAAGCGCATGTTTGTATTTGAAGATATCATCATTCTTGATGATCGTTCAATCCAAAAGGTTCTGCGTGAAGTCGATTCTAAGGATCTTGCACTAGCCTTGAAGACCGCAAGCGAAGAGGTCTCTTCGCGTATTCTCAAGAACATGTCCAAGCGTGCTGCTGAAATGCTGCAAGAAGACATCGAGTTTATGGGACCAGCCCGTCTGCGTGATATTGAAGAAACTCAGCAGAAGATTGTTGCCACCATTCGCCGCCTAGAGGATACGGGCGAGATCATTATTGCCCGGGGAGGGGAGGATGAGGTGATTGTCTAGAATCATCAAAGCCGCCGAGCTCAAGGTTCTGGTGACGGATGACGCCGACACAGTGATCCCGGTGCAATTTACCCAGCAGGAAGCCACAGATATGCCTGGTAACACCATTCTCGATGGCTCTAATGTGATCGCCGATGCTAAACGAAAGGCCCAGGAGATTGTGGCGAGGGCTCAAGAAGAGGCCAGGTTGTTGATGCAGGAGGCTGAAGAGGAACTGGAGACCCTCCGCCTAAAGACCAAGGAAGGAGCCTACGCAGAAGGCTATCAAGAAGGCCTGATTGATGGTGAGAGTAAAGCACTTGCACAAGCCAGAGAACTGCTTGACTTGTTGCAAAGAACGATCGATGAGGCGGTCCGGCGAAGGGCCAGTGGCCTTGCTGCCCTTGAAGAAGACTTCCTAAAGCTGAGCCTTCTTCTTGCCGATAAAATAGTGAGAAATACTGTTGATGACGATGTCTCCTGGCTAGGGCCTATCATTCGAGATTCCTTGTTTGCCCTGGGGACTGTTAACGAAATTGTTGTGTATTTAAGTCCCGTTGATTATTCTTTGATCCAGGATCATGAGGAGAGTCTTCAGGTGGGACAGCGCACGAACATCATCTTTCAGGTGGATCCTTCCCTCAGCCAGGGCGGATGCATGATCGAATCAGAGAATGGCCTAATTGATGCTCGCCTCGAAGAGAGGCTTGGCAAGTTAGGAAAGGGTCTCATGGAAGTGCTATATCATGAGAGCAAATAAGGAACTGTCGCCTAGAGTGGCGCACTATCAACGTCATTTAGAGGAACTAGAAGATACGATCCATAGTGGACGGGTCAGCCAGATCGTTGGACTGACGATAGAGTCTCTAGGACCTACGACCAATATTGGAGATCTATGTCTCATTCAACCCCGTAGCGGGTACGGTGTCCCAGCAGAAGTGGTGGGATTTCGGGATCAAAAGGTTTTGCTCATGCCCCTCTCGGAGCTAACGGGAGTAGGACCAGGCAGTCTTGTTACAGCTACTGGTTCACCTTTGACGGTTGGTGTAGGAGAAGCTCTTTTGGGACGGGTCCTTGATGGGTTAGGCCAACCTATGGACGGCAAAGGCTATGTCCCAGGTACGAAACAGCGCTCGGTTCAGGGACGCATTCCCCGACCTTTAGAAAGGCAACGTATTAAGTCGCCACTTTCAGTGGGTGTTCGGGCCATCGATGGCTTACTAACTTGTGGACGAGGTCAACGCATTGGCGTTTTTGCCGGAAGTGGTGTTGGCAAGAGTACTTTATTAGGCATGATGGCACGGAACACAGAAGCTGACGTGAACGTGATCGCGCTGATTGGCGAGCGTGGTCGTGAGGTTCGTGAGTTTCTCGAACGTGATTTGGGTCCTGAAGGAATGGCTCGCTCTGTCGTCGTTGTTGCCACCTCGGATCAACCTGCTCTGGTTCGCATCAAAGGTGCGTTAGTGGCCACGACCATTGCGGAGTTTTTCCGTGATCTAGGGCGTGACGTACTTTTTGTTATGGACTCGGTAACAAGGTTAGCCCTCGCCCAGCGAGAGGTTGGCTTGGCTACCGGTGAACCACCTGCCACCCGGGGGTATACGCCATCTGTGTTTGCCCTACTACCCAAGGTCTTGGAGCGAACAGGTCCAGGAAGCGTGGGTACGATTACTGCGTTTTACACGGTACTGGTAGAAGGTGATGACTTAAATGAGCCAATCACCGACACCGTTCGGGGAATTCTGGACGGCCATATTGTGCTCAACCGAGCCTTAGCAGAGAAGAACCACTACCCGGCCATTGATGTCTTGGCTAGCGTGAGCCGCTTGATGACAGAAGTAGCCGATGAGCGTCACAAACAGCTTGCGGGTCTGATGAGAGCTTCTATGGCTACATATGCTGATGCAGAGGATTTGATCAATATTGGTGCCTATGCAGCGGGGTCCAATCCTGCCATCGATAGGGCGATTCGCCTGCATCCAGGAATCACTGACTTTCTGAAGCAAGAGATCAACGATGCTTGCCCATGGCCTGATACCCTAGCACGTTTAGAACAGGTTTTTAGCAATGAGCATTAGGAGTTGAACCGATGTCAGCTTTTAAGTTCCGTCTGGAAAGAGTCTTGAACGTCCGTGGTGTCATGGAAGAACGGGCCAAGAACGAATGGGCTCTCCAGGAACGCGCTGCACAGGAGGAGAGAGAAAAACTCGCCCGTTTGAAGGAACAGGAACAAGAGATTAAGGACTTTGGACATGCCCATTTTGACATAGAAAGGCGCCAAGCTACCTACTCTTTCCTCGATGTTCTGAGGCCTAGAATCGAGAGGCAAGAGGTACGCGTTCGTCAGCAGGAAGAACTAGCTCAAAAGGCAAAAGAAGCTTGGCTTTTGGCCAGACAAGAAACGAAGAAGGTCAGCACATTGCGTGAGAAGCAATATGCTGCGTTTGTTAAAGAACAAGAGCGAAAAGAACAGAAAGTTCTAGATGACATGCGCTCGCAGCTCAAGACGTAGGGAGGTACATCTGTGCGCAAATGGATCTTAGTGTTTTTCCTTCTCCTGATCGCAATTATCGTAGCTTTTAGCATATTTGCGGTGACTGGAGTTATTGATGCACCCGCCCTATTTTGGGATGTGGGCATGAAGATCGGATGGATCGAACCGCATCTCAAGGTTTATGCCATTGGTCAGGATGCGCAGGGTTGGATTGAGAATGAGCTTCTGGAGCTGCAACTGAAGCAAGAAGAGCTCGACCAGCGTGAAGCCCAGCTCAGAGCCGATCGTCAGCTACTAGAACAAAGGGCCCTAGAGCTTGATAGCAGGGAGGCTTCCATTGAGACTCGCGCAAGCAAGGTTCAGGAGCAAGAAGAACAACGGCGTAACATTCAGACTCTCGCGAGTTTGTATGCATCCATGGATGCAGCTGACGCCGCCCAAATTATAGAAAAGCTGGACAAAGATCTAGTGTTAAGAGTCTTGCTCCAAATGGATATGCAAGACGCAGCAGTCATACTTACAGAACTGCCCACAAATCTGGCGGTGACCTTCAGCGAAGCTCTGGGTCAAGCCAATCAATAGGTGGAAAACCACTTGAAAGGAGGTGATAATCATCGGACCATTTGTATTTGCCCAGATGGCTGTAGGTAATCTTCAAGCCAGGGATCATGTGGATCCTCTGAAGAACCAAGTGGCCAAAGAACAGACGCAGGGTTTTGAAGCGGTGTTAACTCGGCATCTCCATGAACAGACGAAGCCGCAGGATGGAAGTGAGGCGAGGGCCCTGGAGCAATCGCCGAAGAAGCCGGTTCCTCTCGTCCGGAAGAGACAAGACGAATCAGTGGAGGAGAAGCCCAGTAGTACAGATCCAACAAGCTTCTTGCTTGCAAGTGTCTTTGCTTCTGTAGCCGAAGAACCTCTCGAGGTAGTCCAGGATGCGAGCTTTGAAGAAGGGAAAGATGGAGAATTGGCGATAGCGGAGACAACGTACCACGTTGATCCCTTGCAGACACAAGCGGAATCTCAAGGCCAGGCAGTACCAGCTGTTCCTCCTGATGTAGACATGAATGCCCAGAAGGCTGTCACTCAGCTACTTGATTCAGTTTTTACCCAGGTACCGGTCCAAGAAGCTCCAGAGGGGCCTCAGGCCCAGCCAGTTCTGTCCAGTGATGTTCAGTCACAGGAGAAGCCTAGTCTAGACCTCGAATCCGTTCAGTCGCTCCCTGACAAGCAGGTGACTACAAGGGGTGAACCCATGGAGTGGCAGCGTTCAGACATGACAACGACTGAACTGGCTACAGAACAGATTCTACCTGAAGTACCAGAAGTACCTCTTGGTCGTGAAGGCGCTTGGCGTCCCACCCTTCGTAGTCAGCATGACGCTCATGGGAAACCGAACAAGACGGCAGTCGAACCATCTCAAGTCAGAACTGAAGTTGTGACTGAAGGCAGCGTTCTTCTTCAAAACCAGGAACGAACTGAACCGGCAACCATGGTTTCAGAGCTTGATTATGCTGTGGCATCAACCCTGCAAGCAGAAGAACACAGCGGTGTGAAGAAGGTTCCAGAGGAGCTTATGGCACAGGTTTCTGACCCTTCCCCTGGGATCAAGGAGAGTCTGGCTTCCAAGGAGACGATCCTAACAACACGTGAAGTCGAAGCTCCAGAAACAGATTTAGAGCTTGAAACATTCGACAGTGATGGAGAGATACTCACCGCTAGGCATCAGGCAGAAGTAAAAGAGGGAACAGAGCTTTTGGCATCAGAGCAAAAGGAATCTGAAGAAGGTGCTAGGTTTGTACTGAAGAGTACACCAGAGAAACGGTCTACGCCAGAGGCGATTGAACCAACAGGGCACCATGCACATCAACCAACGCTAGAGTCTTCGCAGGAGATTCCCAAGGCAGAAGTACAGATGCGGGAGTTACTGGACGTCCAAGATCGGGACAATCTGTTCCCTAAACTTGTCCAGACCATTGAGACCCTAGTGCTAGAAGAGCGTAGTGAAGTGCGTATGCAGCTCAAGCCAGACCATTTGGGCACCCTCGAGGTTAAGCTCTCTATGGAACGGGGCATTATGGTAGCTGAGTTCGTTGTTCAAAACCAACAGGTGCGTGAGATCCTAGCCAGTCAGTTGCCGCAGCTTCAAACAGCATTGCAGGACCAAGGAACCCACATGGCAGATGTCAGTGTAAGTATCGGACTTGGTCACAAAGAAGCCGACTCCCAGGGGCAAGAGCGATCCAGACAGATGCCCAGGCAGAGTTATGGACGAATCGACAAAGCATCGGTACCAGGCAGCGACAAGGCCTACCTAGGTCGTAGTATCTGGAATCAAGTTGATGTAAGAGTGTAAGGGGGTGAGATGTGTGTACGTTAATACGGTTGGTACTGTAGAGCAGTTGCTCAAGCAGAGGGAAGGGGTAGCTCGTGATCCTAGTGCCCTTGGTAAGGATCAGTTCTTGCAGCTCTTGATTACCCAGCTCAAGTACCAGGATCCCATCAGTCCCGTTGATGACAAGGAGTTTATTGCCCAACTCGCTCAGTTTAGTAGTCTGGAGCAAATGCAGAATCTGAACACCAATATGAGTGATATGATGCTAGGACAGCAAAAGCTGACTGCTCTTGGGCAGGCAACACAGATGATTGGTCAACATGTGGAGCTCTTCACCAAGGATGGAGAGAGTCTCTTTGGTAAGGTGACTGGTGTACAGTTTAAAGACGGATGGCCATTAATCATGGTCAATGGCAAGTTATATGATTTTGGCGAGGTAGTTGCTATCAGGGAGGGAGCGACCAATGAGCCAACAGTTTAAGGTTCCTCAGGGGTTGCCCATTCAACCCATACAACCAAGACAAGCGCCACGGACAAAACCTGTTCCTGGACAAGACGGATCCTTTGCAAACATATTGGATACCAAGTTGCGGGAAGGCACGGTCAAGTTTTCGGCTCATGCCACAAAGAGGCTTGAAGCACGCAATATTCACTTCACAGAAGGTCAACTGAAGACCCTTGAAGAAGCGGTAGAAAAAGCTCGCAATAAAGGTGGACGTGAGACTCTGATTTTGCTCGACAATGTTGCTCTGGTTGTGAGTGTGGCCAATCGTACTGTGATCACGGCCATGGATGGGGATAACCTCAGAGACAATGTATTCACACAGATCGACAGCGCAGTAATTATCTAAACACAGGGCTGGACCCTACGGGGAGCCCTCCACCCACTGAACGAATGACGTGGGTTACCTCCGAACGGAGGATTGCCGCTTATAAGCGGCTTGAAAAGGAGGAATGAAGTTATGATGCGTTCAATGTTTGCCGGGGTATCGGGTCTAAAAGTGCACCAAGTGCGCATGGATATCATCGGTAACAACATCGCAAACGTTAACACCGCAGGATACAAGTCTTCGCGGGCTACATTTCAAGATATGCTGAGCCAGACTATGCGTCCCGCCACGGCTCCAACAGATACCAGAGGCGGTACAAACCCACAACAAATTGGTCTCGGTGTGCAACTCGGTTCGATTGATGTTAAGCATACTCAAGGAAACACACAGTCTACTGGATATATCACGGATCTAGCCATCGAAGGTGAAGGCTTCTTTGTCTTAGGACAGGGAGAGAACCGCCAATACACGAGGGCGGGCATGTTTGGACTAGACAATGAACAGAAGGAAACCTCGTCTCATTGGTCAATGGTCAACGAGTCTTAGGCTATGTAGCCAATCAGGATGGGGTTATTGACACCAACTCTGCCTTGCAGCCCATGTATATCTCGGCTTCTGATACCATTACACCGAGAGCTACAGACACAGTCTTCTTTGCTGGTAACCTAGATAATAGGCTAAGCTCAGGCACATCAGTTGGTCGTACAGTTCAGGTCTACGACTCCCACGGTCGCGAGCAGACCATTGTTGTGGATCTTGAGAAGCTCCAAGATGACAACGCTTGGCAATGGGATGCAAGCTGGCTCCTGGTGAGCAATACCTTCCCAAGTCTCAACAACGAAATTGAGAATAATGGGGAATACCTTGTATATCAGGATGGTAGCACCTTTGTGATGCGCGATCTTATGGAGAACGTCGTCGCAAAAAGTGATGATGGTCGCCTTTGGACAAGTCGGCGGTCGGATGACTCAGACCCTTCCAAGCCGTTCACTGGTCCCAATTT
>JAAZLY010000264.1 GCA_012799115.1 Bacillota bacterium | reverse complement strand
TTCCTAGCTGAGAGTGTATCAAGACTTTGCAGCCCTTCATTCGGCTAATAGGTCAAGAGTTCGGCTGGTAAGGAAGGACTCCTGCCTGTATAGGCTGGGATCCCCAACTTTCGTCCTATAGGTGGGAGAAACATGGGTTACCCCACAAATTGATGATTCAACTGGAAGTTGAGTTCTGAAAACAGATGACTCAACCAACACTTGTTAGAGATCCATCGACCGTTTCGTTACAATGTACCTGCAAGTCAAGGACAAGACAGGGAGGGTTTTGATTATGTTTAACATGGTTAGAGTAGGGTCGAAGATATCGGAACTGAGAAAGGCCCATAACATGACCCAGATGGAACTGGCTGACAAAGTGGGTATTAGCTTTCAAGCAGTATCGAATTGGGAGAGGGGCCTGTCCATGCCAGACATCGCCAAACTCCCAGAGCTGGCGGATCTCTTTGGAGTCACCATTGATGAGCTGCTGGGTCAGAAATCCGAATTGCTAGAGAGTGTTGTCCAGGATAGGAGTGCCGAATACCTGCAGAGCAACACGATTACAGCCCAGGAATTCACGGAGATTGCACCATTGCTTAAGCCAGACAAGGCCGATGAGATTTTCTCCAAGGTAGAATCGTCTTTCGAACTGTCCGAGATAGTGGAAATCTTGCCTTTTGTGAGCAGCGGGGTTGCCCACCAGCTAGCTCGTAAGCTGGCGGAAAGTGGCGACTATGATCGTTTGGGCGCGGTGGCACCCTTTGTCGAACAAGGCCTTCTGGACAGAATGGCTGGAGAAATGTTATCTGAGGGAGAAGTTGTAGAGCGAATCTTGCCCTTTCTCAGTAGCGACACTCTGGCTCAGTTGGCCATGAGTCGCTACCGAGAACAAGGCTTTCCGGCACTAACCGGCATTGCCCCTTTTCTTTCACAAGATGTCTTAGTTCAGATAGCAGAATGGGAGTATGCCAAGCATGGACTGAAGCATTTCGTAGCCATGGCACCCTTTTTGAACAGGAAGTTTCTGAACGGTCTCGCCCGGCAAGCCATACAGACAGATGGCGTCCAAGCCATAAGCCCCATCGTACCATTTCTTGATCAGAGTGTGCTATCAGACTTGATCATGGACAAGTACCTATAGTTCTAATGGTGGTACCTATCTTCTGCGCACAGGGACCCATACTTCACTGTAGGCGTGGCCGCTTTGCTCTGGATCCATCTTCGTAAAGGAAAAGGATGGAGCATCAATGACTTCATAGTTCGAAGACGGTAGCCACTGGGCATATATGTTGGCCATTGTGTTCTGCAGGGTGGTAGGGAAGGGTCCTTCATTGGGAAAGACAGCCCACGTGTAAGAAGGGACGGGTACTTTCTCCAAGAGGGGGCTAATCTCGTCTTCTGTGGTGAGGACCCCAATTAGATGAGTCAAGTAGCCCTCTTCTTTCATGAACTTGGCATCCGCTTCGTAGGATGCATTGATAATCTCATAGGGTTCAATGTTCTGCAGCGAACGCATTTCCTTGCGCTGCTCTTCGGTAATACTCTCTGCGAGCTTGACAATCTCGTTGTTGATGCCTTCAAACTGCATAGGCACGCGTTTGCTCACACCGGCCAGATTAAAGGCCGGTTTTTCCTCGATTCTAAATTCCATATTGACTCCTCCTTTAACGGATATAGCAAATGAGAGCTTGGGGAAGGATTTACCGAGACCGTGTTTGATGGCCTCTGATGGAAGGTAGCCGCTCCACTTCTTGTAGGCTCGGGTAAAACCATCTAGCGATTGGTAGCCGTACTTAAGGGCGACATCGGTCACTTTCTCCCCATGGAGTAGATCCAGGGTCGCTTCGGATAGTCTTCTGTTCTTCACATATTCACTTAGTGTCAGGCCTGACAAGTAGAAGAATACCTTGCGAAAGTGGTAGTCTGAGACACCTGCATACTCGGAAATCAACTCTAGCGACAAATCGTCCGCTAGATGATCTTCAATGTACTCCATCACCTGGTTCAACTCTTTGAGCATGACTTTCCCTCCCTCAGCGATACCATCATACCAAAGTTATTCTGACCCTACTCGACTTTTCTGTTCAAAAATAATCGAATTTCGATAGTATACTTAGGCATGTCCAGTTGCGTCTCCTTCTAGTAGGTAGATTCCATGAAGAGGATTCTGTGGGTTTCTGACGTACTAGTCTAAAGAATATTATAAAACGAAGGGGGCTATGGGAGATGGTCAAGAAATCTCAGTGCCTTTTTTTGATGTTTGGTCTGATTCTGCTTCTCTTACCTATCAGCGGTTGCGATCAGAGTCCTGCGGTGCCTGAGGCAAGTGTGATCTCGGGGAGAGTTGTCGTGATGGACGATCAAGCATCGGGTTTGGGCGGTGTAAGCCTCCTCATTGTCGATGAGACGAGTGCATATTTGGAGACAGATGCGGGAGGGTACTTTGAGACGAGTGCTCCTAGTACAGCCGTTGTTGTTCCCCGTAAGACCGGTTATAGCTTTGTCCCAGAGAAGCAGGTAATAGGGGAAGATCAGGAGTTGGAGTTTGTGGCCTATCCTTGGGTAGAACCTGATTTTGCCAAGTGGGGAAAACAGTTCTCCTTTGATAGTCACTTGGATCTGGTTGCAGCCATTGCCTTTTCTGCAGATGACAGGTACATTGCCAGCGGTAGTAATGATCGTACCATCAGGATTTGGAGAAGAAGCGATGGACAACTCGTGAGAACCATGTATGGTCACACGAGTGCGATCAAAGTTGTTGCGTTCTCTCCTCAAGGTCACTACCTAGCCAGCGGTGCTAGAGATGGTAAGATCAAGATTTGGAATTGGCAGACAGGTCAAGAAGTTCGGACATTGGAAGGCCATGCTAATATGCTTACAGATTTAATATGGTCACCTGATGGAACCAAACTCGCCAGTTCTGGCTGGGATCGTGAGGTTCGTGTTTGGGATGTTACCACGGGACGTGAACTGAAGTCGTTTACTCACGCAAATTGGGTGAGGGGAGTTACTTGGTCTCCAGACAGTCGATTCTTATATAGTGGGGGCGACGATTTAGGCCTAAAGGTTTGGCAGGTTGATCCCGGGGAACTTAGTGCTGAGTTTGAGACGAGGGATAAGATTATATCCCTATCTGCTGCTCCACAGGGGTCTCTCGTTGCCATGGTTCTTGGAAACGGTGCCCTAAGGGTCCTTAACGTAGAGACAGGAGAGGAGCTTCTCCTCGGGCAGTATCCGGGTGAATCGACTACCTTAACTTGGTCTTTTGATGCCCGTTACTTGGCCGTTGGAATGGATAGGCTGATCGAGGTTTGGGATAGTGTAGACCAAGAGTGGGTACAAAGCATCCATACGGCAGAAAACATCTTTGCACTAAGTTGGGGCAAGGAATCACACTTGCTAGCCAGTGGAGGATATCAAGGCATCATTAATCT
>JAAZLY010000033.1 GCA_012799115.1 Bacillota bacterium | reverse complement strand
GTCGTGAAGGAGGTGATGTAGAAAGGAGTTCTTGTTCTAAAGCAGAACCTAGTCTGCATGAGATCATGTTCAGGCTAAGTGTTAGCGACTAGCCAGGAGAGGAAGACTTGAAATGAATGTAAGAAAAGTGGCTGTGAATGGTATCGAGATAGCGATTGTAAATAGCGATGAGGTCTGCATTTCGGATGTACAGAGTGCCTTGGACTTCATGATGACTGTGAACTACGAAACAGGCAGTCATCGTATTGCAGTCGCCAAAGAGGCGTTCGTTGAGGACTTTTTTGACTTGCGTACCAGGATCGCCGGGGAGATTCTGCAGAAAGCCGTAACATACCAGTTCAAACTGGCCATCTTTGGCGATTTTTCGGGTTACACGAGTAAAGCGTTAGCAGACTTCATGTATGAGAGCAATCAGGGCAGAGACATCTTCTTTGTACCTTCCGAAGAGATCGCTATTGAGAAGTTGAGCAGAGCTTGAATCCTACTAATGGGGAGCTGACTGGAAGAATGGGGCGCGCGTTGAAGAAGATATTGACGACAGTTGTCTGTGCTGCAGTGATGGTCGTCACTGCCACCGCAAGTTCTAGTTCGAAGATGATCCCAGTGGTTGAAGAACTATCCTCTTCACTCTTTGCTGGGCGCCTAACGGGGACCTCTGGAAACGATCGTGCAGCTCACTACATTGCCTCACTGTTTGCTGAGTTGGGACTCGAGCCAATGGCGGGGCTAGAAGATTACCACCAAGAATACACCCAGCCTGCTAGATTTCTCGTTGATGGTGCGCCGCAGTTGGCCATCGTCTCGGCGCAAGGGGAAGAGAGTAATTCACTGCAATATCTCGAGGACTTTGTTGTAGCCCTTGGCCAAGGACTGACAAACCAGGGGGCGGTTACAGGATCGGCGGTAGTACTCAGGCGAGTTGAGCAATTGAAACACCTGACGACAGGGCTTGCCGACTTGCCAGGGCGGGTGCTCTTAATTCCTGAGTCCGTGTTTGAGCCAAACCAAAATGAGATTATGCAGCACTTAGTGACTACTTCGCCCAAGCCAGCGGGCTTGATCATAGAAGCCGATATCGGTGATCAAACCTTCCCTACATCCTTGTTTGTCACATTCGAGGAACTAGACAACCCGGCGCAACTACCACTTTTGTTTTCTGTTAGGACAGAGGCTTTTTGGGAGCTCGTTAGAGCGGCTGAGCGCGGGTCTGGGTTAAGGATGGTAGCGGATTATGAATTAACTGAGGTCGAGGTCAAAAATGTCGTAGGACTCGTTCCTGGCAGGTTAGAGGAAGGTCCTACGAACGACCGCCAATATGTCATCATCGGCGCGCATTTCGATGGTGCGGGGAGTACCATGGCTGGTACACTCAATCCAAGCGCCCATGACAACGCTTCTGGAGTAGCCGTACTATTAGAGTGCGCTGCCCTCCTTAGGCATGAACAGTTGAGTCTAGATCCGACGGTGGTTTTTGTGGCCTTCAATGGGGAAGAACAGGGGATGTATGGGTCAAGGTTCTTGGCCTCGCACTGGCCCTACCCCAAGGATGCTACGATCATGATCAACATTGACAGTGTTGGTGCGAAGAAAAACGACGTGCTATCCATTGAAACAGGTCCTGGAGTTGAATCTACGTTACAATTGGAGTTGCTCGCCCAAAGTCACAAACTGGGCATTCCTGCCGAGGGTGGACAGAGTAACGGCTCGGATCATCGCTCCTTTGCAGAGCAGGGGATCCCTGCCATTAACTTGATTCAAGCAGATCATTCTGTCATGCACCGTATGACCGATAACGCGGACGTGCTCGATGAGGAGAAGTTGGAGCAGGTCGTTCGCCTGATTCTAACCTACTTACAGGGCATGTGAAGGACGGGGGGCAGATGAATGAGGCAGAAAACCTATGAATACAGTGCTCCTATCCAAGCTGGCGACAGGGGTGGCGCCTTTGTTGTCTTTCCCTTTGATGTTAGGGCCGAGTTTGGCAAGGGAAGGGTAAAGGTACACGCTACCTTTGATGGTGAGCCCTATGACGGAAGTGTCGTCAACATGGGAGTCAAGAACGCCGACGGTACCATCTGTTATATCATTGGTATTAGGAAAGACATACGAGCCAAGATTGGCAAACAAGTGGGCGATCCTGTCTGGGTGACCATTGAGGAACGTGAGTAGAAGATACGTTGAGGAGGACGATGATGAAAAACGAACGCGTCTACAAGATGGCTTTTTCTAAGGTGTACCCTTTGCTTGTGCAGAAGGCAGAACGGAAAGGGAGAACCAAGGCTGAGGTTGATGCAGTGATTTGTTGGTTAACGGGGTATGACCAAGCGGGGCTGCAGGACCAGATCGATAAGAATGTTGACTACGAGACCTTTTTTAGCGAGGCACCACAAATACATCAGAATGCCGAGAAAATTACAGGTGTGGTCTGTGGAGTTCGCGTCGAAAACATTGAAGAGCCCCTCATGCAAAAAGTCAGGTGGCTTGATAAACTAGTGGATGAGCTGGCGAAGGGAAAAGCAATGGAGAAAATACTAAGAAGCTAAAATGAGGACGTTGACGCCTCTGTTATTCTTCTGTATAGTTGAAGAACAACTTCGTGCTACGGAGGTAGAACATGGGGCAAGAACTCGTCAGGGGTCTAGGCATGATTATCCTGTACTATCTGGTACTTGCAGGCCTAGCCATCACTATAAAGCAATTTGTCAAAATACCAAAAGAGGTTTTTCGCAAGACGTTACACTTGATTCTCTTGGGTTCTCTCTTTGGTTGGATCTACGCATTTGAGACATGGTTTATTGCCTTCGGAGCAGTCCTAGGGTTCTTGATCGTGGTCTATCCCATTCTGCATCTCGCAGAACGCTTCCGAGGGTACTCAGAGCTTCTAGTCGAGAGAAACCGGGGGGAGATCAAACGTAGCCTGGTAGCTGTGTGCCTCATGCTTGCGATCCTAATTGCCGTATGTTGGGGCTTGTTTGGGCAAAAATATCTTGTCATAGCAGCTGTGTCTGCCTGGGGACTCGGTGATGCTGCCGCCGCACTGGTAGGCAAGCGTTTTGGCAAGCGGCATATTGAAGGCAGGTATGTTGAAGGAAAGAAGAGCTTGGAGGGAACACTAGCTATGTTTGTCGTTTCCTTCCTTTCAGTCCTCGCTGTCTTGGTTGCTTATCGTGCGCTGAAATGGCATGGTTACGTACCAGTCTCCCTCATCACAGCAACAGTGAGTTCAACGGTAGAACTGTATACCAAAGGCGGTATGGATACCTTGACATGCCCTTTGGCTGCAGCGTCGGTTCTAATACCATTAGTCTACTTATGGGGGGCTTAGGAAGATGAAGAAGACTTCTGGAGAGCGCACTCTCCTCGCCTCGGTACTCCTAAGTTCACCTGGTCCGCTAGTCTTGGGCATTGCCCTTTTCTACGGTCGATCATCGACGCAACTTGCTGACTTTATCAGACGTGCGGTTGAACTAGCTGCCATCGTCGTGTCATGGGCTGTCTTTCGAATCCTTCACCAACATGGTGAGCCAGACCGGTCGCGGCAAGAAAGGCTAGAGGGTATCGCAAATACATGCGTCGGGGCAGCTCTGTTCCTCTCTGGGCTTGTGATGCTGTTCATCACCTTGTCTTCATCAAACAGTGACAAGGGCAATGTGATTCCAGGTTTGATTATTGCTTTCTTGGGAGCGCTGGTTAACTCCTGGTTTTGGTTGCGATACCGCAAGCTTAACAGAGAAGAGCCTAATGCGATACTTGCGGTGCAAAGTAGGCTCTATGGAGCTAAGTCAGTGGTTGACAGTTGTGTGGTTGTTGCTCTATTTTCTGTCGCTATTGCTCCCCGTGCTCCCATTACCGGGTATATCGATTTGGGAGGATCCATCGTTGTTGCAGTCTACCTGATCAGAAGCGGCATTGTCACCATACGAGATAGGGAGTTGGCCACCGAGTAGGTGGTCTTTTTTTGTAAGCAAAGGATACCACAATGCATAGAGACGGGGGGCTAGATACATAGATACATGGCCCCTTACAATAGGTTTTCTCCGATTCTTTCCTAAGAAGTATGTTTGATAAGTGGGTATTCTTGGTCCCGAGTTAGGGTCAATAGTGATTTGGGTCACGGCACGATCTTCCGAGTCCGTCTATAATGTACACGGGAAGTCATGATTGTGATGGACTTTAACGCTAGAAAGGTGAGGGACGATGAGGAAAGACTTATTCCAGCGGGAAGAGATGGCCGAGGCTTGGAGAGGCTTCAAGCCTGGAACTTGGTCAAAGGGACTTGATGTTCGGGACTTCATTCAGCAAAACTATGAACCCTATGATGGCGATGGGGGCTTTCTCCAGGACGTCACTGAGAATACTGCCCAGCTGTGGCAGGGCGTTAATGAACTCATTCAGGAAGAGGTGCGAACTAAGTCCATTCGTGTCGACCTTGAACGTTTTAGCGGGATTGACAACTTTTCGCCCGGCTATATTGACCGCGAGAAGGAGCTCATTGTTGGACTACAGACAGACCAACCACTGAAGCGCATGATTAACCCTTACGGCGGTTTCCGTATGGTTGAGAACGCCCTAAAGGCCTATGGACTAACCATGGATCCCGCCATGGCTGAGACGTTTAATGAATACCGGAAGACGCATAACCAGGGTGTCTTTGATGCTTATACGAAAGAGATGAAGACTGTGCGCTCGGTAGGACTTCTTACAGGCCTACCAGATGCCTATGGGCGAGGTCGGATTATCGGGGATTACAGACGGGTTGCCCTTTACGGAGTTGACTACCTCAAAGAAATGCGACTTCGGGACAAAGAAGAGTTCTCGAGTTCAGCTACGGAGGAAGCCATACGCCTCCGAGAGGAGTTTTCTGAACAGATTCGGGCTCTAGATAAGATGAAGTCCATGGCTGCCCGGTATGGTTATGATATCGGAAGACCTGCAAGAACTGGGCAGGAAGCCGTTCAGTGGCTGTACTTCGGCTATCTTGCTGCGGTGAAGGAAAACAATGGTGCAGCCACAAGCATTGGGAGAAATACGACATTCCTCGACATCTATCTACAGCGCGATCTCCAAGCAGGAGTGATCGACGAAAGAAGGGCGCAGGAACTCATTGATCAACTGGTGATCAAACTCCGCATGGTGCGGCATCTACGCACCCCTGAATATGACGAACTATTTGCCGGCGACCCCACTTGGGTAACAGAGTCCATTGCAGGAGTAGGAGAAGACGGCAGGCACCTAGTGACAAAGACTTCCTATCGTTTCTTGCACACCTTGATCAACCTAGGTACAGCGCCTGAGCCAAATATGACGGTCCTTTGGTCGCCAAGCCTCCCGAGGGAGTTTAGGGAATACTGCTCCGAGATGAGCATTAAAACAGCATCGATCCAGTACGAGAACGACGATGTCATGCGGCCTATTTATGGTGACGATTATGCCATAGCATGCTGCGTGTCTGCGATGCGCGTCGGTAAAGAGATGCAGTTCTTTGGAGCCCGGGCCAATCTTGCCAAAGCACTTTTGTATGCCATCAACGGAGGTCGTGACGAAGTGGCTCGGGATAAGAAGACTGGTGAACCGATCACTGTCTTACCTGACATTGCCCAGAACACCCAGGAAGTCCTAGACTACGAGACCGTTCTAACGAACTTCAAGGCGGTCATGGATAAGCTCGCCAAGATCTATGTGGAAACGATGAACACGATCCACTATATGCATGATAAATATGCCTACGAAGCGGGCCAGATGGCCTTGCACGATCCCCATGTTCACCGGTATATCGCCTTTGGTATAGCAGGGCTCTCCATCGTAGCAGACTCCCTATCGGCCATAAAGTATGCGAAGGTTCGCCCCATCAGAAATGAGGAAGGACTCACTGTGGGCTTTGAGACGAATGGTACCTTTCCCCGTTATGGCAATGATGACGACCGCGCGGACAACATCGCCATAGAGGTTAACCGCTACTTCATGGAGGCACTAAGAAAGACACCAGCTTACAGGGGCGCTGAACACACTCTGTCCCTATTGACCATCACCTCCAATGTGGCCTATGGCAAGAAAACAGGTGCCACTCCCGATGGGCGAAAGTATGGGGAGGCTTTTGCACCTGGTGCTAATCCAATGAATGGAGCGGACCAATCAGGTGCCCTAGCATCTCTCAATTCCGTGGCCAAGTTACCGTTTAAAGATGTCAATCAAGACGGGATTTCCAATACCTTCTCCATCATACCGGCCGCCCTGGGCAAAAACGGCCCCGAGAGAGTTACAAACCTAACCAATATATTGGACGGATACTTTGCCCAGGATGCCTTTCATGTGAATGTTAACGTGATGGATAAGGAGTTACTTCTAGAAGCCATGAAGCACCCAGAGAAATACCCTAACTTGACGATTCGAGTGTCGGGATATGCGGTGCGCTTCAATCAACTAGATCGAGAACATCAACTTGATGTCATTAATCGGACATTCTACGAGTTTGTCTAGGAACACGAACAAAGGGGGGGTCTCCGTGAAGGGATATATACATTCGATTGAAACCATGGGACTCGTTGACGGACCGGGTACGCGAACGATCTTCTATTTACAGGGTTGTCCCCTCCAGTGTGCCTATTGCCATAATCCAGACGCTATCAGACTCAGGGGCGGGGAGGAGATCACACCGGAGCGTGTGGTGGAGATCGCCAAGAGGTACCGGCCTTATTATGGGCAAGAGGGCGGTGTAACTTTCTCTGGCGGTGAACCATTACTTCAGGGGGAGTTCCTCCAGAAATCCTTGGAGCTTTTGAAAAAAGAGGGCTATAATACTTGTATAGACACATCTGGAATTGGGAATCCTGCCCATTTGCCGAGTATACTTCCTCTGGTAGACACTCTCATCATCGATGTCAAGGCATTTGACAGAGCGTCTTTTTCCGAGCTCACGATGACTGATGGTTTTCAAGGATATCTTACGTTTTTGGCCAACCTAGATCGCTATGGTTTTCAGGGGCAGGTGTGGGCACGCCATGTGATGGTTCCTGGCTACACAGATAACGAACAGTCTATGAGAGATTACGCCAGTATCCTAAGGCCGATCAGCCACCGCGTCGACCGTATAGAGGCACTTCCCTATCATACGGCGGGTGTCGAAAAGTACCGTAGATTGGGGATGCCCTATCGATTGGAAGGAGTATTACCCATGGACAAGGATAGAGCAAAGGAACTTGAGACGTACGCCAATAAAGTCTTTGCCGAAGGCCTGCAGAAGAAGAGAAGAGAGACTGAGCTTACGAATCAAGAGAAGTTCAAGATCTTGAGAGATCACGAGGTAGTCTCCAAAGAAGAACAAACCGCGATGTTCGCTTCTCTACGCAAGCTTCCACTCTTGAGCGAGGTAGCTGAAGAGGATGTAGATGCTGTACTGGGCGAGATCATCTTGTCCAACTTCAAGGCTGGGGATTATGTTTTTCGGACGGGAGATTCTCCGGACCTGATGTACTTGATTTACGAAGGACAAATGAAGATCTTCTATAACACCATTGACGGTGATGAACAGATCTTCTACATCTATCGCGATGGAGACTTTGTGGGAGGTCTGAATCTCTTGGTACAGTCACCATATCGGTATGTAGGGCAGGCTTTGACAGACTGCAAGATCGTTGCCATTCCCAAGGCAACATTCGATCGGTATTTCTATGATTCGTCGGTCATCTTGCGCAGTGTTCTAACCAAGAGTTTTGAGCGCATTCGTTGGACCGAAGAGTTGATTCAAAGACTAGCAACCAGCAATGCCTCCATGAAAACAGCTGGTCTACTCCTAAAACTAGTGAAAAGAATCGGAGTGGAGACCGACGAGGGCATTCGGCTTGAACTTTCTATGAACCGGGAAGAACTCGGCAATTATTCTGGTCTCAGGCGGGAGACGATAACAAGAAAACTCGGGCAGTTCAAAGACCTAGGTTATATAGAGCTTTTGGGAAACAAAGTGATTGTCATCAAAGACCTTGATGCATTAGAAGCATATGTCCTGTAGTTGAAAGACTGGGGTCCCTTAGGGGCCCCTTTTCCATTGAAAGAGCAGTAGATGTTGGCAAAATTGATCTACGTCATTTTTCCTTCGCCAAGTACATGTTAGGATACAGATGGAGCAGCAAGACAGACTAAGACAAATGACAAGGAGAATGCAAAATGACGG
>JAAZLY010000263.1 GCA_012799115.1 Bacillota bacterium | reverse complement strand
TCGACATTGTCCAACTTCTGTGACGCTGCTTCGATTTTGGCTGCACAACTCGCACAGCTGAGTCCATCTAGATTGTAGACTACGCGCATTAGTTTCACCTCAGTTACGTTCGGTAATATGTTTGTATCCTTGGTCAAAAATTGCCTTGACATGGTCATCATCAAGGGAATAGTAGACTACTCGACCCTCTTTGCGATGCCTCACAAGCTTAGCTCCCTTAAGTACCCGAAGTTGATGGGAGATGGCTGATTGGGTCATTCCGAGTAGGTAGGCGATATCGCAGACACACATTTCGGATTGAAACAGGGTGTAGAGAATACGAATTCGGGTGGTGTCGCCAAACACCTTAAAGAACTCCGCCAGGTTGAAAAGCTCCTCTTCTGGAGGCATATTCCTTCGCACCTTTTCAACCAGTTCCTCGTGAATCACCGTAATGTCGCAGCAAGGACTCTTATCATTCATAGGCAAACTCCTTTTATATGAATACTTGTTCATATATTCATCTGTAGTATATGCTTCAAGATATTTCTTGTCAAGAAAAAAACCCCATCAATGATGATGGGGAGAGGGAGCAAAGTACCTAATCAATCAGAAAGACAACAGCATAGTGGGCTAAGAAGTCATAGGTGTCGAGGGCATCGATGACAGACTGTGCATCGGCATCGCTAATGGTCACACTCGACTCCGTGTTACCGTCAAGGGACAGCGCTTTCACAACAAGGGGCGAGACTTTGATGGTGTCCTTGGGCTGGATACGCCGGAGTAAATCGGGACTTAATTCCTGACCATAGGACGCAACTCCGGCCTCCTGGAGGAAACCGTGGGAAACGGCTACGCCGGCGTAGACAAGTTGACCCGACTCGGAATAGACTTTAGGACTCATACCTCTTTGTAGGTTTAGCCCCCGGGCATCCACAATCAGTCCGGTATAGACCAAGCCTTGCTCAATCAACTTTTCGTCAGCCAGATCAAGCTCTACTCGCCGAACATTGAACTCATCCCATTCCATTTCTACACCTTCTGAAGCGGTGAAGACAACTGTGGCCATGTGGGCTCCTGGAGGTGCGGTTACAACCGTAGAAATATGTTGCCATTGATTGGGACCAGCCAGACTACGGCTCAGCTGGGTTGATCTTAAGTACTGGCCATGTTCGTTATGGATGTAGACTGAGGCTAGCGTCGGAGCATCTTGCAGGGCCGTCTTGATCCGCACACTCACTTCGTAGCGGGCACCTGCTTCGAGAAGGAAGGTACGCCGGAACTCACTGGCATGCCCTGTAGCTGTAACAAGCAACAGTAGAATAATCGATAGGACCAAAACCTGTTGTCTCAATTTCATATCTTCAACCTCCGTTCGATTCCCTAGATCATTCGCATCCCTAGCGGGAGATCTGACGTATAATATGAAAAATGCCCCCGAAAACGGGGGCGAGTGAGACTTTGGTCTCCTTTTTTTACTTAGCCAACGACAAGAATCTGTCCTGCGATGATGTTGTCGATATGATCGATTTCATTCCATTCTACGAGCTGGGACAGACTAACCTTATAGTGTTGGGCGATCTTGTAGAGCGTATCGCCGATTTCCACCCGGTGGGTTAGCTTTTCTGGCGCAGAGTCACCCAGGTAAAAGTGGATTGGAATGCGGATGGTCTCGCCGGCAGTCAGGCTGTTACTGTTTAGCCGATTGGCTGAACGTAGTAGCTCTTCAGGTACTTTGTAAGCCTTAGCTAGAGAGCGGACGTTATCGCCTGGTTGAACCACATGGTAGCTCCAAAGGGGCTCTACAGGAACCAGCAGCTTCTGACCAACTTCGAGTCTGTCAGGTGTGATGTCGGGGTTAAAGTCTAGGAAGGCCAGAGCAGTGGTATCGTACTTTCTGGCAAGGCCATACAGAGTATCCCCCGTGATGATGGTATGGTACTGAGGTTCTGCAGCACCGGCCACCATGGTCACGCCTACGAGTAAGATAAAGAGAATGGCAAAAATAGCTTTTTTCATTTCTTGCACCTCCACGCCCTATTATGAACCTGAGCTGGGCCAAAGGCAAAGGTATGTTCTGGTTCGCCTAGTATGATATTCCGCTCCGCCTCAGTGTCCACTGTAGGAGTTCGGGGGTAATGTTCAGTTGGAAGAAGACCTCCATAAAGGCTCTATAGGTTGCAGCTAGATCGGCTTCGTAGGAAGGGTACGCGATAGAGTGAAGCCATTCTAAACCCATCAGCGAAAAGATGGATCCTGGATCAAGCCAATTTGCTGGAAAGGTGGGGATTTGGTAAATTCGCTTGTGACCTTCTTTTTCTATGGCTTTGTAAGGATCTGCGATGGTGTGGGGCATGATCAAGACAAAATCGGGCAGCGGTGGGTTGCTGTCCCAGGTTGGCATCTCCACCATTCCGGCTAGGCTCAAGAGCTCGTCAAAATGGCCGGCGGCAAAGGATGACACAATGTGAACTGGAATCGGAGCATAACCGGCTTGAAGTCTTTGAAAATCCGCCATCTGGGCCAGTTCGTTCTCTACAAAGGTCGCCAAGGCTTGTCCCCGCACTTCTTTCCCCAAGAGGTCTCCCAGGAGCCGTAGAGCATCAGGGAGGGCTTGGAGTCGATTATCTACCAAGATGGTGGGAATCCCTAGAGTCTCCTCAATTTCTGCGACCAGGGCTGTGTTTTGGGGGTTGACTTTTGCGTAATGGATCACCAAGTCAGGCTGTGCCTCTTTTACGGCATCAACTTGGATCGTTTGATAGGTTTCGTCCCAGGTGCCAAAGGCAGGCAGATCAGTGTATGGAGGCAGAATCGCAAACTCGATTTCCGGGCTTAAGCCACGGTTCCAATGGATAATGGAGTCAGGATCCACTGCATAGGCTAAGAAGGAACCTGCTTCTGTCGTTGTAAAAACCTTTGTAAGTGCTGGGGGAAAGGGAGGGTTACCTAGAGTCACTGGAAAGAGGAGCACAAGGAATATGACAATCATGGCTACCTGGCAAGTGCGCGTATTCATTACCCATGCTCCCTCCTGTCCTTTTTGCCTTCATTGTAACTTTATGCCAGGATGCCTGGCCTGTCAATGTTAGCAGATCTTCT
>JAAZLY010000262.1 GCA_012799115.1 Bacillota bacterium | reverse complement strand
AGAACTCCTCTGTTTCCTTTAAAGCCGGGTTTTCCTTGGCGTAGTCAAAGGCAGTCTTTCCTTCCTGCGACTTCATAGCTCCATCTGCTCCTGCAGCGAGCAAGATAGCAATCACCTTGGAATCCATTGTCATGGTAGCTGCCTTCATTAAGGCCGTCATGCCCAAATCGTCCTGGGCATTCACTTCAGCTCCTGCAGTAAGGAGAGGTTCTACGCTCGAAGCTCCCCAACCCAAACCGGCTGCATACATCAGAGCAGTTTCGTTCCCAATGTCACGACTATTCACATCTGCCCCAGCCTCAAGCAAGACTTGGATTACCCGCGGATTTGGATTGCTCATGGCCGCGAGCATCAGAGCGGTTGTGCCAAACTCTGACTTGTCATCTGCATTCGCTCCTGCAGCCAAGAGCATGGTCAGCACCTCTGGGTTCTCATTCCCGGCGGCGGCCCACATCAAAGGCGTATACCCATACTCGTCCCGGACATGAATGGTCGCATCAGCACCCTGATCAAGGAGAAGTCTAATAACCTCCGGTTCAGACCCGTAGGCCGCTTCATATAGTGGTGTCGCTCCCATCTCATCCTGTGCCAGGATGTCAGCACCAGCCTCCAGAAGCAAAGCGATAATTTCCTTTGACGAGCTGGTACGGGCTGCCCAGTGGAGGGCACTGGAATCGCTGTCATCCCGAGCATTTATAGGCACTCCAGCATCAAGGAGTAAGGAGACAACCTCCGGTGTCGTACCTTCCGGAAGGACTGACATGAGGACCGTAGAGCCAAAGAGATCCCGGGCAGAGGCGTCTGCTCCTGCTTTGATGAGAATCTCAAATATCTCTGCACTGGCTTGTCCCCAGGAGGCCCAGAACAGAGGCGAAGCCCCTGAGTTGCTTCTAGTTCTCACGCTTGCTCCTGCATCGACAAGCAGTTGGACAATCTCCGGACTAGGGTCTTGACGCAGGGCCCACATCAAAGCGTTAGCATCGTTTTCGTAATCCTTGGTATCCAAGTTAGTACCGGCTTCGAGAAGCAGGCTAATCACCTTGGGATTCTTATTGGCCCAGGCAGCCCAGATCAAAGCCGTGTTTCCTCCGTTATCTATCAGGTTGACATCGGCTCCGGCCTCTAGAAGCATCTTCGTAATTTGCTCGTCTGTGGTGGAAACTACAGCTTCCATGAGTGGAGTATGTCCCGTGTGGTTGGTCCAATTCGGATCTTCTCCCCGATCAAGGAGGGCTTGTACAAGAGCAGGACTTGGATTGCGCTTCAAGACCTGCATTAGGACAGAGTTATCCTCTTCATCGATGAGATCAAGTTCGCTGCCTGCTTCCACAAGCATTTGGATGATCTCCAAACTGCCCTCAAAGTATAGGGCCTGCTTGAGGGGAGTAAAGTCGGCGTAATCTCGGTGGGTAAGGTCAGCGCCTGCATCGATCAGAAGCCGTATCACTTCTGGGTCTAGATCCTCCGATAGCAGGGCGAGGAAAATAGGCGTCTCGTCATAGGTGTTCGTCGCGTTCACCTCTGCGCCAGCCTCTAGAAGTAGCTTAACGATCGCTGGATTTGGACGCTCCGAACTACAAGCGACCATGAGAGCGGTATCTCCGTATTCGCTTTGGAAATTGACATCGGCACCGCTCTCGAGGATCATGCGGATCACCAGAGGTTCTTCATTGGCCAATATGGCTTGCATGAGCATGGAGTTACCCCAAACATCCGTTTCCTCTTCCATAATAGCTTGAGAGGGCTGGTGCTCGCTGCCTGAGACGAGAGGTGTGGAGTGGAGCGAACAGACAAGTGCTAAACATACTAACCATGGTACAAGTGCTTTTCTCTGCATCATAACCGAGCCTCCTGTGGTCCTAGTATCATCGACTACGAAATGCGTTAAACTGCGCGCGATTGTGTGAGGGTCTGTCGCCTAAAAAATGGGGGAGGCAATTAAGCTGCCTACCGGAAGTGAGGCGGCGAGTGAGATTACTGGTGGATGATCCCGCTGATTGATGCCACAGAGTTCCTACTTTTTCGGCCAGAACGGATGGGGCAAGAACCAGACAATGAGGAGTGGGACAATGGCCGTCAACACGAACCAATTCACGAAGATCCCTCCGGATATTTGTATTCTTCTATATTCTGCCAAAAACCACGATCGCCTTCTAAAACGAAGAGAAAAATGCTGTTTTGAGACGAATAAAGTTGAAAACTGCTAGACAAAAAACGTTTTCTGCAAGAACCAGGAGGAACGAGGAAAAATTCCTTGGGACGGATGAAGCTGAAGCGCGAATAGTTAACCGTCTCCATTGTGATATCCAACATCATTTTAGTTCCCATTGGCTCCTTTGTCTTTGGCTCGCGTATTCGTCTATACCGCATAGACTAAGGTGCTGTGGCTAGAGGCCACAGTGTTGCTGATGTTCCCCAAACACAAAGCGCCAACCTCAAGGGCTGGCGCTGATTACTACTTACGAGCTTTGGCTTTAAGCAAGAATAACAACAGGGGCACGAGATAAACGACGAGTAAACCTAGTGTCACAAAGGTCATTAGAGGCGAGATCGGAGCTAATCCAATCAGCAGTAACATAGGTGCACCCATCAAGATGGCAAAACTACTCCCTGTCAAAAGATTTTGGGCGGCTGGGGTCTCGAACTCTGGGTCAATTTCCCGGAGTAGAAGAACTCCTGAGCTTATTGTGCCTGTTAACATACCATACATCGAGAGCATTCCCTCGTAGAAATAATCAGGGTAGATCCTCTTGCAGATCCACTTCAACCAGTAGAAGGTACCAAATCCTCCCGCAATGGATAGTAAAATAAACGGAAGCCAGAGGCCTGAAAGGTCAACTATGTCAATGGAGGCAATTCCTGCGACGATCATGACATCAAAGGCTAAGCCTGAAATGCGGCTTAAGAGGTAGTTATTTTGGTACTGTCTTGTCATCATCTTTGTCTTTTGGAGACCCTTAAAGAATCCCCTCAGTAAGATCGCCATCAAGGAACCAACAATGAAGTTAAAGCCCCAGAAGAGGGGTTCTACGGTGCTAGAAAGACCGGGGGCCACAGCTGCAATAAGCGTTGTGAGTCCCTGCAACACGAGGAAGGTAATAAGATAGACAATAAAGACCAAGGCGATTTGCATGGAAAATCGATCGATGGACTCGGCGATGGGAATCTCGTTCTTATCTTGGAACTTATCGGGTGAAAGGGACTCAGCCACTTCTT
>JAAZLY010000261.1 GCA_012799115.1 Bacillota bacterium | reverse complement strand
CGAATACTTCGTCTCTGCCGAATAGCTTCCATTGTCTCCATTGCATTACCTCCTCGTATAACAATGATAGTACACTTGCACAAAAGCCATTTATCCATTTTTGCTAAATTTTGGGGGGTCTGACCCCCGATCATCGGGGAAGGTGTAGGTGTTGATGTGGTGAATATTGGCAATATGGAAAGAGTCGATGGAAGGCAAGGAAAGGATGGCGGAGGATGAAGCAGATCGTTAGTGAGAATGTTAGGCGTACTATGCAGTTCCTGCAGCAACAATTTGATGATAGCGAATACATGGAGGCAAACCCAGGTGACAAGAAGTATCGATTGGAACACACCATGCGAGTGGCGAATATTGGGCGGCAGATTGCCAGGGGTGATGGTCTAGACGAAGAAGCCTTGGTTATTGGCTGCCTCTTGCACGATCTAAGCTATGTCGAAACATGGCACTCTGAGGAAGGGTGGCTAAACCATGGAAGACGCGCAGCAGAGTTGGCTAGACCGTTCTTGGAGACCCTTGAATTAAGCTCAGGACAGATCGATGAAATCTCTTATGGAATAGCCATTCACGTAGATGACGAGGCCGGCTTTCCCGGAGAACGCACTGCTTTAGCGGTGAGTATTGGAGATTGTGACAATATCGATCGGTTTGACGTCTATCGGATCCACGAGACGCTAAAGCACCGGATATTCATAGACCTGCCCTATGAAGAGCAGGTCGGCTATGTCGCAAACACATTGGAACGACTGAACAAGTATCAGCGGATGGAGCTGGCAACGAAGACTGGTACAATGTTGTGGTCTGATCGGATTGGCTTTCAAATCCAGTTCTTCGAGAGACTCCAAGCACAGCTTCAAGCGAGCGTCTTATAGTTCCCTCGATACCTTGCCAGTCTCCCTATGCATTTCTACCTGTGGGCTTTGCGAGGGCGGGGACGTCGTTGTCGACGCTCAGGAGCCTTTGCGCGTTGCTTCTTTGCCCTTGGGGGTGCATAATGATCCTCTGTGATTTGCACCGGATCAGTATTTGGTTCCTTTGTAAGGAGTTTCAACGCCGCCGCTAGCAGTGTCACAGAATCATGATGCTCTAGTAGACTCTCCGCCATACTCTTGTAGGCGGAGATCGCAGGCTCTTCAATGGTTTTGAGCATACGCTCAACGGTCACTTGCTGCTGCCCCGCTAGGGCATCCGTAAGAGTCGGAATGGGATGCCTGATGATCTTGCGCTTTGTAAGATTCTCGATAATGCGCAGATGTTCAAGCTCGCGGTGTGTGATAAAGGTAAAGGCTACTCCTTTGCGACCAGCACGTCCTGTTCGACCAATGCGATGGACGTAGCTTTCTGGATCCTGGGGAATGTCGAAGTTGTAGACATGACTGACACCTTCGATGTCTAGGCCACGGGCAGCAACGTCCGTTGCCACCAAGATATCGATTGAACCAGAACGGAACTGACTCATAACGGCGTTCCTCTGGGCTTGGCTGAGATCTCCATGGATGGCACCGGTAGAATAACCACGGCGGGATAGAGCTTCATTGAGCTCATCGACCCGCTTTTTTGTTCGCCCAAAGATGATGGCGGCCTCTGGTGAGTGGAGATCTAAGAGATTACACAGAATATCGAACTTCTTCCGTTCAGGAACTTCGATGTAGTGCTGTTCCGTACTAGGAACTGTGTTATTCCTGGGTGTAGCCTGAATGAGGCTGGGATTTTTCATGAACTGGTTAGAGATCGTCTCAACTGCTTTGCTAATGGAGGCTGAAAACAACAAGGTCTGTCGTTCGCCTGGAATATCGCCAAGAATGTACTTGATATCATCAATGAACCCCATATTCAGCATTTCGTCCGCTTCATCAAGAACTACGATGGAAATGTTCTGGAGGCGAATGGTCCTTCTCCGCATATGATCCATCAATCGTCCAGGTGTACCCACCACGATCTGAGGTCGCTTCTTGAGGAGCTTGATCTGGCGCATCATATCCTGCCCGCCGTAGATGGGCAGAGTATGGACCCTTTTGTACTCGCCGATCTTGTTGAGCTCTTCGGCCACTTGAATGGCCAGTTCGCGCGTGGGGACTACGACCAGGCCCTGGATGTCATCGCTACCAGGCACCATCCTCTCGATGATGGGTAAGCCAAAGGCCGCTGTCTTTCCGGTTCCGGTAGGTGCTTGCCCGATTATATCGGCACCAGAAAGGGCCAAAGGGATAGCCTTTTCTTGAATGGGGGTAGGTTCCTCGAAACCAAGTTTGTAAATCGCCTGCAGCGTTTCGGGGCTGAGGCCTAGTTGTTCAAAAGTTGACATGTAATTCCTCTTCTCGTAATTTGGTAATGACTTTATGGCATACAACCTGAAGTCTGTTTATTGTAGTCTGTCCATAATCAAAAAAGGTGATGACCCTCGGTTCCGACACAAACGAGAGGGACATCACCACAGACATCATACCACAAAAAGAATGTTTGTGATGGGGAAATATGTAAATATTCTTGCGTGTACAGTGGGCCCTCTCTTCGATGGGGTTCTAGCAGGCATCTTCAGCGAGAAAAAATAGTACCATAGAAGGAGAGAAAAGGCTTGCAATTATAGAAAAAGTCTGATAGAATCATAACTACACGTGAAAGAACGAACTATTTATGGCCTTAATTGGAAATGAGTTGTTTGTGACATCTGTGATTTTGCTTTAAAAGGAGGCCATAAATATTATGGTTGGAAGAGTCAAATGGTTTAACGCTGACAAAGGATTCGGTTTCATTGAGCGCGAAGATGGCGACGACGTGTTCGTACATTTCTCCGCAATTCAAGGCGAAGGTTTCAAGAGCCTGGACGAAGGTCAAGAGGTAGAGTTTGACATCGTAAAGGGAGACCGCGGTCCCCAAGCAGCAAACGTAAGCCGCATCTAATAGTAAATTAGACCAAAAGGCATCTCCGATGGAGGTGCCTTTTGTTGTACGAGGAACATTTGGAGGCGGGAAACCTCAGCGGTCGAAGGGTATTGCTTCTAAAGGCTGCGTCAGCCGGATTCTGGCATGACAGTAGAAAGCTTGCCTACATTGATTGAGGAGTGCTTTGCCGTAGCATGCCTCGGTAGATACCGGGTGAAGAGTCGGGTATTTCTATAGCCCCTGCACTTTTTTTGTAGAAGTCTACAGGGCCAGCTCCACCAATCACTCCGTAAGCATAGCCTAGATTAGACAGACCATGTAGGCATGCTAACAGTAATGCCTTGCCGATATCCCGGCCACGAAAATCGGGATGGACTCCGGTGGGCCCAAAGAAGCCCTTGCAGGTGGACTCAAAGCAGCCAAATCCCACCAGCCTTTGGGTATCTTGTTCGATAGCAAGGTAGATTGTGGAGGGTTTGTGGGCGAATGCTACGTCTGCTTCACTGACCCAGGCCTCGCTGAAATGCTCTCGAATCCAATCTAGGACCACGTGTTTTTCGGGTGGTATGCCCAGACGAATGGTAATATTGCGTTCCTCCATCACCTGCATCATGGGGTCAAGGCTAGGTAGTTCATACAATTTCACAAGCATGTCTGGCATAGTAGTTCTCCTCTCTAGTACTTAGAAATCCAGTGGAGACTGGACTTGTTCATTGCGGGCATGTGGGGTTTTTCGGCAAGGAAGGCTGTTTTCCTGCGTCCTGGATGCAGTCAAAGCAATAGATCAAAGGGAGATCTGTCTTATTGTTGTCAGGTCTCTTTCTGTTTTCGCGTCCTATCATAGTTTTAGAGCATCCCTACAGCAGCTAACAAGGATTCTTGATCTGTTGGGGCAAACGCAATGCAGTCTGACCACCTAAACTGGCAGGAGAACCTGCGCGGCGGATGGAATGCAAACAGGAAGGATTTGCCAAATGATGCAGAATGCTCAAGACAGACGAAGTCCCAGCCAGAGGGAGCATACTCTGCCCAGGACTTCGCTTCAGGGGTTTCCTTACTTGCGGGTGCTTCTCTAACTTGCTCCCCTACGTTCTCAGTGGATCATCGATGAGTGTAGTAAACACAAACTCGTGGACGTGATCGCGGTTCAGTGTGGTAATTCCCGTCATGGAATGAACATGTCTACCATTTCCGACCGGAATTGCCAGCCCCGTTGTTCCGCCTACTTCGTGCAAGTGTAGAAGAGTAAAATCTGTATCTGTTTTTAGGGCATGAACATGGTTGTCTCCCACTGGAATTACCTCTCCAGTCATACCGGCAAAGCGGTGATTGTGAGGAATTCCCTCAAAGAGCATGGTGCTACCTTGCACTTCATGAACATGGGTTTGAGTCGAGACTAGATTCTGTCCCCGAGTGAGGTTGCTAGTTCCCAGTGTAATCCCTCCTCATGATGTACTTTATGTAGCTTATGCCTGCGCAACAAAATGGAGATGGACCGGGGCAAAAACGGGAGTCGGGGACTGACCCCCCAAAAATTACCAGGATAAAGGTTCTTCCTTACCCCATGGCGAAAACTTACTTAAACAGAAAGAGAACTGACCCACAGGCGATCTGTGGTGTATGCAGAAGAAAAGTGAAGATAGATTAATCTGGAGTGGAGGCAAGATTCTATGTACAGTTTTCGGAACGATTATAGTGAAGGGGCACATCCGCAGATTCTCAGAGCCCTAATAGAAACCAATCTGGAACAAACGGTAGGTTATGGGGAAGACAGGTTCTGTCAGGAAGCCGCGGAGTTGATCAAAAGGAAGATCAGCCGAGGTGATGTGGATGTTCATCTCATTCCCGGAGGAACCCAGACCAACCTGATCGCGATTTCCGCCTTTCTCAGACCACATGAAGCTGTCATTGCTCCCTTAACAGGTCATATCGAGGTCCATGAAACAGGTGCCATCGAAGCCACTGGACATAAGATCATTAGCATGTCCGGAAGGGAGGGCAAGCTTTACCCCTCAGATGTAAGGCAGGCTGTGGAAGCGCACACGGATGAACATATGGTCAAGCCAAGGCTTGTTTACATCTCGAACGCCACCGAAGTGGGTTCCATTTACACGAAGGACGAGCTTAAAGCACTAAGCGAGACATGCCGTGCTCTAGGACTCTTACTCTTCATGGATGGTGCCAGACTTGGCTCCGCTCTCACCTCCGATAAGAACGATCTCACACTAGGCGATATCGCAAGCCTTGTGGATGCTTTTTACATTGGAGGAACCAAGAATGGTGCCCTGATCGGAGAAGCTCTAGTGATCTGCACAGAGAGTCTAAAGGCAGACTTCCGCTTTCATATTAAGCAAAAAGGAGCGTTGTTAGCTAAAGGCCGCTTGCTAGGGATTCAGTTCACAGAACTCTTCCGTGGCAACTTATTCTTTGAACTGGCAAGGCACGCTAACGCCATGGCAACGAAGATCCAAGGCGCGTTGATTGCCTTGGGATGTCCCCTTTTGCTACACTCACCTTCGAACCAGATCTTTCCCATCTTGCCCAATCAGGTCATTGCAGAGCTCGTAGCCAAGGAATATTCCTTTGAAGTCCAAAAGCGTATGGACGACGATCATACCATGATCCGCCTTGTCACATCCTGGGCCACGAGGGAGGATGCGGTGGACGAGTTCATCGCTGACTTGAAGAAGCTCCTCTAGGGAGGTTACGGGAAGGACGGGGTCTATGTGTACCGCATTCTAATCGTTGAGGACGATTTGGTTATTGCTATGACCATGGAAAAACACATCAAGGGCTGGGGCTATGACGTCGAATGCGTGACCGACTTTGAGGACGTCTTATCTCACTTTGTCACCTTCGACCCCCAGTTGGTCTTGCTTGACATCTCCCTTCCCTTCTATAATGGCTATCATTGGTGTAGCGAGATCCGCAAGCATTCCAAGGTACCCATCATCTTCATTTCCTCAGCGTCAGACAACATGAATATCGTGATGGCTATGAACATGGGAGGCGATGATTTTATTGCCAAACCATTTGATCTTTCCGTATTGACGGCTAAGGTACAAGCCATGTTACGCCGCACCTATGACTTTGCAGGACAGACACATCTATTGGAGCATAGGGGAGTTATCCTAAACACAGATGATGCCTCCATCAGCTATAAAGGCCAGCGGACAGACTTGACGCGCAATGAGTACAAGATATTGAAGATGCTGATGGAGAACAGTGGCAAGGTCATTTCGAGGGACTCCCTCATGACGATGCTTTGGGAGACGGACAGCTATGTCGATGACAATACCCTCACCGTCAATGTGACGAGATTACGCCGCAAGCTCACAACCCTCGGACTTGAGGACTTTATTACAACCAAGAAGGGTATGGGGTATGAGGTCAAATGAACAAGAGACAAGTACTCATTTCCCATCTTAAGGCCCGCAGCGGAATCATCGGACTCTTCACAATCTGCACCGTGCTTTTTGCTGCTATTTTCGCACTCTACGATCTGCCCCTCGAACCGCTGCTATACGCTATTTTCTTATGTCTGTCGGCATCCGCGATTGCGATGGGCAGGGATCTTTATTCCTTTTTTCGGCGGCATCAGGTCTTGGCTACCCTCAAGAACACGATAACCCTACAACTTGCTGGACTTCCCCAACCACATGATTTGCTTGAAGAAGGTTATCAGGAGCTTCTTTCCTTGCTCTTGGAGGACAAGCGGAAGTCGATATCTGCAGCGGAACAAGAACGCAGGGAGTTGATGGAGTATTACACCTTGTGGGCCCATCAGATCAAAACCCCCATTGCCGCTATGCGTTTGGTCCTGCAGTCACAGGACGATGAGGACTCTAGCGAACTACTCGCGGAGCTATTCAAAATTGAGCAATACGCAGATATGGTTCTACAGTATTTGCGGGTAGAAAGCCCTTCTACCGATTTTGTCTTGAAACGTCATAGCTTAGATGCCATCGTCCGACAGGCAGTGCATCGCTACGCTAAGCTGTTCATCAGGCAGAGAATTCGACTCGACTTTCAGGAACTCAACTGTGAAGTGCTTACCGATGAGAAGTGGCTCACCTTTGTCATCGGGCAGATCTTGTCGAATGCGTTGAAATACACGAGGCAAGGGGCGATTTCCATCTATCTTGAAGATCGGGAAACAAAGCTTCTTGTTATTGAGGACACAGGCATGGGAATCGCAGCCGAGGATCTTCCGAGAGTCTTTGAACAGGGATTTACGGGGTATACTGGGCGCATCGAGAAAAAGGCTACAGGCATTGGTCTCTATTTGTGCAAGAGAATTCTAGACAAGCTCTCCCACACCATTTGTATCGAATCTACGGTGGGCCAGGGTACCAAAGTGAAGATCAGACTCGATACAGCAGAACTCTTCGATCCTTACGGGAATGTAAGGTTAGGCGGGGAAGTGTAAGCCAAAACGATGGCAACACATTTCCCCCCTTTGTTATAGTTGACCTAATGATGGAGGAGGTCATCGCATGTATATTTTAGAGGTAAAAAATCTCAAGAAAGTCTATACCCCCCGCTTTGGTGGAAACCAGGTTCAGGCACTGTCTAGTGTATCCTTTGGGGTGGAAAAAGGCGAATATGTCGCCATCATGGGAGAGTCTGGTTCCGGGAAAACAACCTTGCTCAATATTCTAGCAGCCTTGGATACACCCACAGCTGGTGATGTTCTTCTAAATGGCCGGAACATCGGATCCATTCCCCAAAAGGAGATCGCGGCCTTTCGCCGGGACAACTTGGGTTTTGTCTTCCAAGACTTCAACTTACTCGACACATTCTCCATTCGTGATAATATCTTCTTGCCCCTAGTTTTGGCCCGTAAGCCTTATCAGGAAATGGAGCGTCGCCTGACTCCCATCGCCCGGAAATTAGGCATTGAACCGATCCTAGCAAAGTATCCTTATGAAGTGTCTGGTGGCGAAAAGCAAAGAACGGCCATCGCAAGAGCCATTATCACAAATCCGCAACTCATTTTGGCCGATGAGCCTACGGGGGCTTTGGATTCCAGAGCTACAGATGGCCTCCTGCGACTCTTTCGAGAAATCAATGAAGAGGGACAGACGATCCTCATGGTTACCCACAGTACCAAGGCCGCGAGCTTCGCCCAACGAGTACTCTTTATCAAAGATGGTGAGATCTTCCACCAACTCTACAAAGGCGATTCCTCAGAAGAGGAAATGTACCAGAAGATTGCTGACACGCTGACCATGATTGCCACGGGTGGTGAACGTCGTGGGTAGGTTTTTCTATTGGAAACTCGCCGCAGATAATATTCGAAAAAACATCCAAGTCTATCTTCCCTACATCTTGACGTGTACTGCCACCGTAGCGATGTACTACCTAATGCATTCCTTATCGCAAAACTCGGGCCTCGGGAAGATGAGCGGTGGAGATACTGTGCAGATGATGCTATCCTTTGGTTTTGTGGTCGTAGGGATCTTTTCAGCTGTTTTCTTGCTTTATACCAACAGTTTTTTGATTAAGCGGAGGAAAAAGGAGTTCGGTCTCTTTAACGTCCTGGGTATGGAAAAGAAGCATTTGGCCCGAATCATGATGTATGAGACGATCTATATAGCTGTCATCAGCATTTCCGCAGGACTCATAGGGGGTATTGTCCTCTCCAAGGCCATGTTCTTGCTTCTCCTCAAACTTCTACGTTTCGAGGTGCAGATGGGTTTTGAAATCTCTGGGTCAGCGATCGTTTTTGCTCTCCTTCTTTTTGGAACCATTTTCTTTTTGACCCTACTGAGCAACTTGCGCCAGGTTCATCTGGCAAAGCCCATCGAACTTCTGAAAGGCGGGCAGGTGGGAGAAAGGGAACCCAAAGCAAAATGGCTCCTTACCCTAAGCGGGTTGGCGTCAATGGGTACTGGCTATTACCTAGCCCTAACTGCGGAATCGCCAATTGCTGCCTTAACACTCTTTTTTGTGGCCGTGATCCTCGTGATGATTGGGACCTATTGCCTCTTTACTGCTGGCAGCATTGCTCTTTTGAAGCTGCTTCGCAAAAACAAGAGCTACTATTACCGACCGAATCGCTTTACGACTGTGTCGGGTTTGATGTACCGTATGCAACGAAATGCTGTAGGCCTTGCCAATATCTGCATCCTTTCCACCATGGTCTTGGTCACACTGTCAACAACGGTGGCCCTCTTTGTTGGAGTAGAAGATGTTTTGAAAACCCGTTATCCTAGGGACATCGTTATCTCTTCCTATGGGATTACAGACGAATACATTGATAATCTTGGTGCGACCGTCGCCCAAGTCGTGGAGAACCATAATCTAGTAATGCAGGACCCGATGGAATACCGCATGCTCTCTTTTGTGGGCATTGCCCAAGGGAATGAGTTTCTGACAGACGAGCCTTCACTCAACATATCACCTTCCCGGTTGAAAACGTTGTGCTTCATTCCTAGCGAAGACTACAGTGGTCTTACTGGAGAAGAAGTTCAGCTCGCTCAGGACGAGGTCTTGCTCTATTCGCAGGGTGCAGACTATGAGTATGAGAGCCTCTCCGTACTTGGACGGACATTCTCCGTCAGAAAGCAACTTAATGAGTTACCTGCGGTAACAGAGTGGGATATTTCTGGACGCCACTTCTTGATTGTGAAGGACATGGATGTCGTTGAGGAGATGTACCATGCCCAGGCAGACGTGTATGGAGAGCACGGTTCAAAGCTTACTTATCACCTGCAGTTTGATTTTCCAGGAGACGTGAGCGAGGAAGGGGAGATAGCATTCTACAAGGATCTGCGTTCTAGCCTTCCAAGTGGTGGCGTTTCCCGTTATATTGAGTCGCGGGAAGCTGTGAAGGATGAGTTCTATTCCCTCTACGGCGGGCTCTTCTTCCTTGGGTTGTTTCTAGGTATCTTGTTTATTATGGGAACGGTGCTGATTATCTACTACAAGCAGATCACCGAAGGCTATGAGGACAAGGAGCGCTTTGCCATCATGCAAAAGGTGGGAATGAGTAGAGAGGAAGTCAAGCGATCCATCCGCAGTCAAGTGCTGACAGTGTTCTTCTTGCCCCTCATCGTTGCTACAGTTCACATTAGCGTCGCTTTCCCGTTCATAACGAAGCTTTTGGCGGTTTTTAGTTTGAGAAATACACTCCTCTTTGCGACTTGTACAGGGGGGACAGTTCTCATCTTTGCCCTCTTCTATGGTCTTGTTTACCACAGGACCGCAAGGGTTTACTACAGAATTGTCAGCATGTAAAGACACAAGCACATGATAACATCAAAGCGACTCTGGATCGAATCGCACATGATCCAGAGTCGCTTTTCGTCACATTGCTCGGGGTCAGTCCCCTACATGGGTTGCTATTACTTCCATTGTGAGGAGTCGTTCTGGAGGGACTTCGGTTGGATCCTCAGGTAAGACCACAAAATCAGCGAGTTTACCTGCACTTAGGCTTCCCTTGATCTCTTCCTCGTGGGCTGCGTAGGCCGAACCGGTTGTAAAAAGGGCGAGGGCCTCTTCGGCTGTGAGCCGTTCGGCGGGGTGCCATCCTTCCTTCGGGTATCCGTTCTGGTCTTGGCGTGTGATGGCAGCGTGCATTCCCCACAGGGGATTACAGGATTCCACTGGGCAATCTGATCCACCTGCGGTATGGATACCTAGTTCCCCCATCGTTTTCCAGGCGTAGGAGTATTTGGCGCTCTCTGCTCCCACTCTCGTTTCGACAAAGTGAAGGTCTGTGGGGACAAAGATGGGTTGAATATCGCAGACGATACCGAGTTTGGCCATGCGCTGAAGCTGGTCATACCTGGTAATCTGGGCATGAATGATCCGAGGACGAGATGTCCAGCCAGGTTCGGCGAGTTTCGCCTTTTCGTAGCTGTCGATCACCATGTCCATAGCCCGATCGCCAATTGCATGAATCGCCACGGGGAGGTTGGCCTGGGCTGCAATTAGCACCAGTTCATCCAGTTCCTCTTGGGAGAAGATCGCCATCCCAGATGTCGATGGATCATCAGCGTAAGGGTGGGAGAGAGCCGCGGTTCGACCGCCTAAGGACCCATCAGTGAAGAGCTTCAATGGACCGAGGGTAACCCTGGTTCCAAGGTTAGGATGTTTCCGCCGGATCTCAATATACATTTTGAGCTCTTCAGGGGTGGGCATCGTTGATTGTAGCTCTACCCGGATAGGTAACTCCCCCGCTTCGTCTAACTGGGCATAGGCTTCCAAGCGGTTGATCAGTGTGCGAGTGCCATGTAGATCATTGCTCTGGACCGAAGTTAGACCAAGGGAAGCAGCCTTTTGGCTAGCGATTCGAATCACCCGCTTCAAATCCTCAACTGTTGGAGAAGGAATGAGAGTGCGTACAAGATCAATAGCATTTTCCCGCAATACACCCGTGGCCTCTCCAGTTGCAGGGTTTCTGTCAATACTTCCACCAGGTGGGTTCGGGGTATTGGACGTAATCCCCGCAAGTTCTAAAGCCTTGGAGTTCGCCACAGCAATGTGTCCGCAGACTCGAGTGAAAAACACAGGTACCTTCTTGGAAATCTGGTCAAGGTCTGCTTTCGTCGGTAAGGCCTTGGTGTCAAACATCTCGTCATTGAAGCCGCGCCCTATGATCCAAGTCTTGGCGGGGTTTTTCTCCACGTACTCTTGGCCAAGGCGGTTGACATCAGAGATGGAGCGCGCCTTGGTTAGATCCACTCCATCCATGTATTGCCCCAAGTTAATGAGGTGCATATGACTGTCGTTGAAGCCCGGTACAACTGTTTGACCTTGTAGATCGTGGGTCTTTGTTTCTTGCGTGACCAGCGCTAACATCTCTTCGTTGCTGCCCACGGCCAGGATTTTCCCACCCGCCAAGGCCATAGCTTCCGCCCTTGGTTGGGAAGGATCGAGGGTGATGATCCTCGCGTTATAGAAGACTTGCGTGGCTGTGCTCGGTGCTATCATCAGTTTATCCTCCACATATCTTGAGTTTCGTTCACCATACGGTTTCTGCACGGAAAGAAGAATCCCTGTTTCCCGCGGAAACGGTGATTCTTCTTAGCAGGATTTGTAGTTAAATCATCTAATAGAGGGTTGACATTGTCTTGGAAGAAGGAAATCATGTAGGGTGGACGAACGTGGGAGGT
>JAAZLY010000032.1 GCA_012799115.1 Bacillota bacterium | reverse complement strand
CGATTTTCGCGAGTGGCTTTAGACTCTCACCAACGTTTGGCGCCATCATAAACTCCAGATCCTCTTGACCCCCCTGTCCAGGCGTATCTGTCGTTTTCGGTACGAAATCGACTTTGAACCTAGTATTGCCCATGGACAAATCTGCAAGCTCATCTTCGATCTGCTTTTCCAGGCGCAAGCTCACCTTTTTTCTACTTTCGGTCAACTGCGCGGCTTCCCTCAACCACTGTTCCTGGAGGAGTTGACTTTGTCGTTCCAGCCCATCTGCCCTAACAGTGGCGTTTTCCAGCCTGCTTAACTCTTCCTCCGCTCCTTTGAGATAGGCCAAAATCTCTTCAACAGTGCTTCCATACTTCCTTTTCAGCCCATCAATCAAATCAAGACGCGCTTCGATCTCGTTGAGACGTCCAGGATCCCCAGGCAACTGATCCAGGTATTCACGTAACTCCCCATAGACATCTTGGAGTTCTAGGGAAAGACCAGTATAACGCTGGACTAGAGGCTGCAATGAAAAATCAAGGGTTGAAGCCCGCCTCAGCTCTGCCTCCACCTGTGACAGGCTGTGCAGGAGAGACTCTCGCTCATCGTAGTCTTCGCCTAGGACATCTAAGGCAAAATGTAGCGCTTGCCGAATTCGATCCAGATTGGCCAACCTGGAACGCTCCGTCTCTAGTTGCTCATCCTCACCAGGTTGGAGGTTTGCTGCAGAAATCTCTTCCACCTGGAACGTCACAAGGTCTATACGTCGATTTCGTTCTCGCTCATCACTTTGCAGGCGATTCAGCTCCGTACGTATACGCGACCATTCTGTCGCCAGCTCATTGACGCGTTTCAGTATGGCCAAATGTGTTGGACCACCAAACAGATCCAAGAGAGCAGCATGCCCTTGAGGATTAAGCAGACTTTGGCTGTCATGCTGGCCTACGATATCCACCAGGCAAGAGCCAAGCTGCTCGAGCTGACCTACCGTCGCCAATCCTCCGTTAATCCAACATT
Source organism: Bacillota bacterium (assembly GCA_012799115.1). Classification (GTDB taxonomy): domain Bacteria; phylum Bacillota; class Limnochordia; order Darwinibacteriales; family Darwinibacteriaceae; genus UBA5420. Next base: position 5,525 of record JAAZLY010000032.1, on the reverse strand, counting down.
TGTTGCGTCCACTTGCATTAATCTCTCTGGTAATGATCAAATCTTCGTCTTCCGGCAGTCCCCACTCACTCATAAGGCGTTTGGAGCCGGAGTTATGCGAAAAACTCCCCGAGATACGAGTGCTCTCGGCACCGGTACGGATCATCTCCGCCGAAGCTCTAGCCCCAAGGAGTAGACCAAGGGCATCGATGATGATGGATTTTCCCGCCCCAGTCTCTCCACTCAAGACGCTAAATCCAGAATAGAACGACAATTCTAGCTCTTCGATTAGAGCGAAATTTCGAATCTGCAATTCTTTTAGCACGGGCTCACTCCTTCATCAAATCCTGCAGTCGATCCAACAAGATTGCTGTAGAACCAGTGGGTTTCTCTGTTTTGGGGTACTCGGTATGGGTCAGAATCAGGATGGAGTCATCCCCTGCTATACTGCCAATCATCTCTGGCCAATCCAACTCGTCAATGACGGCAGCCACCGCATGGGCACCCCCCGGATAGGTCTTAAGCATGATTAAAGGTCCGCTGAAATCAATGCTACACACATAATCCTCGAAGATCCGCCTTGCCCGGCGAACCAGATCTCCCCGCGTAACATTGGCCTGAATAGCATACTTCGACCCGCCCCGACCATTGGGTACCTTCAGGAGACGTAACTCTTTCATATCCCGGGAAATCGTAGCCTGGGTCACGCGATGCCCCTGCTCGTGCAAGATCTCCATTAACTCTTCTTGCGTCTCCACATCGTGATCGGCTACGATTTGCAGAATCTTTTTCTGCCGTCTACTCTTCATGATTGCCACCCCAACTCTGAGGCATTTTCAGCCTACTATGTAATACTTGAAAAAAACCGCGACCACTCAACTTCACAAACAGAGCAGGTTTCTCAGCTCTCTGTATCCTCACACTATCCCCGGTTCGGAGAGGAAAGCCATGTTGACCATCGATGGTGAACATTACTTCTTCGCTGACGCTATTGAGGTGTACAGTAATCTTGGCATCTGCGCTGGCTACCACGGAACGGGCAGCGAGAGAATGGGCACAAATGGGGGTAATGCAGACACACTCCAAACTGGGTTCAATGATCGGTCCTCCCGCACTCAAAGAGTACGCGGTCGACCCAGTAGACGTCGCAACGATAACCCCATCGGCTGAGTAGTCCGTCACATGCTGGTCACCCACAAAGATGCTTACATCAATAATCCGGGCGAATGTACCGCGTGTAACCACAAAATCGTTGAGAGCCACATAGCGTGCTGTCTCCACACCATTTCGGATAACCGAGGCGGTGATCAGCATTCGTTCCTCAATGTTGTAGTCCCCGGCAAAGAACTTTTCCACAGCGGGAAAAAGACCATCTGTCTCTACTTCGGTCAAGAAACCGAGATGGCCAACGTTTACTCCAAAAACAGGTACCTGAACCTGACTCGTAAGCCTTGCTGCGTTGAGCAGAGTCCCGTCGCCACCTAGAACAATGACGAGATCGAGACCAGCGAGATTGGTTAAGGAAGGGTGGGTAATCATATTGCAGCCTACACCTCGCTCATGGAGAAAGCTAACCAACTCCTTCGCAAGGTTCATGGCAATGGTCTTGCCCGTATGTGGTACGATACCAATATCCATAATACCCTTCCTTTCTAGCGCAACTGGCTCCAGGCCTCCTCAATGACACCGAGAACCAACTCTCCTGCATCACGCGCTGGGGAGTCTAGACCAAAATGGGCCAGGTATTCAATATTCCCTGTTGCACCACTGATCGGAGAGTAATCAAAACCCACTAGACCAAGGCCCGTTCCCTGTAATTGACAAATCAAAGGAGGAAGATAGGTCATGTGCACCCGCTGGTCCTGGATCACTCCATGTTTGTTAAGACCGGCACCCTCCGTTTCAAACTGAGGTTTGATTAAGGCAACAACCTGACCTTGTGGAGTAAGTAAAGACTGCACCGTCGGTAACACTTTTGTTAGAGATATAAAGGACACGTCTATTGTAGCCAAATCAACCGGACGAGGCAATTGACTCAACGTTACGTCCCGAATGTTGGTCTTCTCTAGTACCACAACTCGGGGATCCCCCCGAAGCTCCTCGACCAATTGGTTTTGACCCACATCTACTGCAATCACTAGCTCGGCCCCTGCCTGCAGGAGACAGCTGGTAAAACCTCCAGTCGATGCTCCCACATCTAGAGCAACGCGCCCTTCAACATCGATATCAAATACGTTTAGCGCCTTCTCAAGTTTTAGCCCCGCTCTGCTCGGATAGTGCAAAACACTACCTACGACCTCAATTACAGCATCACCTGGAATAGGAGCACTTGCCTTCGTGCTCGTTTTTCCGTTGACTAAAACTTGTCCCTCCTCGATTAACTCCTTAGCCCTTTGCCTTGATGAGACAAGACCTCGAGCTACTAATAATCTATCGAGCCTTATCATAGCCAAAACTATAGATCCTTTCTGGCCACAGCTCGTAACGAGCGCCCTGCTAGTAACCTTCGGATCGTCATCACTACATGATTGACGTCCAAACCATGTTCTTCATGCAGGCGACTGATGCTTCCTTGAGGAATGAAGGTGTCAGGATAGCCGATACACTCGACCTTCAGATCAGTCTCGTGCCGCAAGAGCTCGAGGATGCTACTTCCGAAACCTCCAGCTATAACATGATCCTCTAGGGTGACAATGGCTTTCTTGCCCTGCGCCAGACGCCACAACGAACTGTCTAGAGGTTTGAGTGATCGCACATTCACCACACCGCAACTGCATTCTGGTTCAAGAACACGCGCTGCTTCCATAGCTATATCTACCATGGGACCTACAGCGAAAATGACTACATCGTGACCGTTCTTGAGAGTGGCTGCTGGAATGGGTAGCTCAGGATCAAAGGTCAGTTCAACCCTGCTGGTACCCGCATCCCCACGAGGATAGCGGATGGCCACGGGACCTGTTTGCTTGATCGCCCAGTCTAACATGGCCGCAAGCTCGCTCCCTGAGGAAGGGGCTAGAAGCGTCATGTTAGGCACCGTACGTAGGGAACTAATATCAAAGACTCCATGATGCGTTGGACCATCATCTCCCACGACACCGGCTCTGTCGACGCCGATTACAACGGGTAACTCTTGCAGAGCAAGATCGTGAATGATCTGGTCATAGCCCCGCTGCAAGAATGTGGAGTAAATGGCCACAACAGGACGCAGTCCCTCTTTGGCCATACCTCCAGCAAGAGTCAGCGCGTGCTGTTCAGCAATCCCTACATCAAATAGACGTTCTGGAAACCGTTTGGCAAAATCCCCCAATCCCGTTCCGTCGGCCATGGCAGCTGTGATCGCCACAATCCTTTGGTCGTTCTCGGCAAGTTCTTCCAGAGTCTTACCAAACACCTCACTATAGGACATCCCTTGCCGCTCACTACCTACTACCTTGATGGGGCCCACACCGTGGTAACGCTGGGGATTTTCCTCTGCCAAACGATGTCCCCGCCCCTTTTGGGTATACACATGGAGTAGCACAGGACCGCCCCGCTGAATTCCAGACTTGATCGCCCTTTGCAGGCGTGGAATATTGTGTCCATCAAATGGTCCCAGATAAGCAAAACCTAGATCCTCAAAGAGCTGACCAGGTAACATGTTCTTCAAGGCCACCTTGCACTTATGAGCCACTTGCGCTAGGGGTTTACCCACAAGGGGAACCTTGCGTAAAAATGCTGAAAAATCGGCCCGGGCCCTGTATAGTGTGCTGTCCGAACGAATGCGTCCAAGGTAGTCACTCAGTGCACCAACATTATTCGTGATCGACATGGCATTGTCGTTGAGAATAACAATAATGTCCTTTCCTAAAGAGCCAATGTGACAAAGTGCCTCAAAGGCCATGCCCCCCGTAAGGGCTCCATCACCGATCACCGCCACAACCTTGTAGTCCTCACCCTTTAGGTCACGGGCTATGGCCATACCAGCGGCCGCGGAAATAGAGGTAGAACTATGTCCTACCCCGAAGGCGTCGTGCTCGCTTTCTCTAGGCGATGGGAAACCGGAGATCCCTTGCCATTGACGAAGCGTATGGAACTGCTCCTTGCGACCCGTAATAAGTTTGTGTGGGTAGCACTGGTGACCCACGTCCCAGATGATCTTGTCCTTCGGAGTTGAAAGCACAGAATGTAGCGCCAGGGTCAACTCCACAACTCCCAGATTCGCCCCAAGATGACCACCGGTTTTTTCCACCGTAGAAATTATGTGGGAACGTATCTCTTCAGCTAAGAGCTGTAGACTCTCTACATCGAGTCTCTTAATGTCCTCTGGTGAGTTCACACGTTCAAGCCATGTACTAGCCATTCAATTTACCTCTTCTTGTTTTTTCCCCCATTAGAGCCAATTTGTACGCCAAATCGTTCCATCGAGTGCAACATTCGCCCAACGAGGATCAAAATCGTAGTGGAATTGGATATGGCGAAGTTCTTACCAATCGACTTTCCACCCACTGTAAGTGCAGCAATTAATGCTACCATGAATGTATTGGCTAGTGTCTCCCCAAGTCCTGCAGAAAGGTCCCGCAAATTGAAGATGATCGCCACGCCGATGGCACCACTTAAGGTTCCGGCTACATCGCCAATAAGATCGTTACAGAATGTAGAAACAGAGTCGGCGTTCCGTACCAGCCAAATCGCCTGTTTCGCACCGGATATTCGATTTGATGCCATCGCATGGAAGGGGGCCTCTTCTCCCGCGGTAGCTGACACTCCAATAATATCGAAGATAACTCCGACTAAGATAATAAAAAGTAGTAACACCAAGCCTAATGTCAATGGAACAAACGACAATACGCTGTTACTACCCAAGTTAAAAGCTAAGGACACCAGAAATGTAATGATTGTTAACGTAAGTACCTTCCGCCACCGTTTCTGCATAGGAGCGAACGAGCCTCTTTCTAGACATAATACCGAGGTAAATGGCGATGAAATGAGTAAAGATTGTGGCTTAGGTCCAGCAGGTTTTCCCAAGAATCTTCCAGTCCGTCACCGTAACTGGCGGTTTCCCTTTTCCGATTCCTTCGCTTGTCACCACAGCCGAGGCTGGATTACCACTCAGACCACACCGTAATCCCCACTTCACCATCTCAGTGAGAAACAGTCTAGGAGTTTTCCTTAACATCAAGCCCAATTCTCTAGTCTCTTTTGCAGTGAAGGTTTCAAGGGTGTGTCCATACAAGGACCAGCAACGTACCTTGGCCAAAAGCACATTACCGCAAACCACTATCCCCCAAACACCACGCAAGACAGGCTACACTGCACCCAACACTAATGTACGAATAGGTTGCAAATGCGTATCGCGTGCAGGTTTAATCCCAAGCCGTAAAAACACGTTCTCCATGTTTCCACAGTCTTGGGTCTCCGTGGATAGAGGGTCAACGCCTGCATGCCCTTGCAGATCGCCCTCCATCCTTAACCCTCAGCAGCAACCCCCGACTGGGCGTCGCAAGCCACCACCAAAGACTTCATCGATGTGCCCTCAACGGATTTTTAGGCCCGTTTTCAAGAAAAGG
>JAAZLY010000260.1 GCA_012799115.1 Bacillota bacterium | reverse complement strand
TGATGAAAAGCGTTAGCGAGTTTGAGGGAAGATAGATGCCCGTCTTCTGGCGAAAATGTGCCGCCTAGGAGCCCTTCAGACAAAATACCTGGGCAGCGCTCCTTAACCTCCTCCGGCTCGATCCAATCGATATTTAGACCAAAACTCTTTTGCAGAGGCAAAAGGCTCTTCAGCCCTTCAGCAATACTTTCCTTATAGGCAGGAAAGAGATAGCCGCCTTCGATATAATCCACATCCTGACCATGCTCAGGCAGTAAACGCCGGATCACATCCAAAGACGCATTGCCAACCTTAATCTTGGCCCGATCGGAGTGGGTGGCTCGAATGCCACCAATAGCTGCTTTGTTCTGTCCTTGCCCGACGGACGCCCGCTTTTCTACGACCACTACACTCAAGCCCCTCAGAGCAAGACGGTGGGCGAGGGGGAGTCCTACACTACCGGCACCAATGACTACTACATCATAGTTCTTCATTCCTGTCCACCTCCTTGATTGGCAAGGGCCTTCATGGGTACTTCAACTGTTAGGGGACGGTAGGTAGCAGCGTGAATGGCGTCACGGCTAACACCAGCCTGCATGAGCACTCGGGGTACAAGGTCCAGGCAGGTCTTTCCGCCGCAAGCTCCCATAGACACGCGGATCACTTTAAGCTGGTTCATATCAGTGACATTGTGTTCCCGGACGAAATCCTTAATCTCACCAACGGAAACGCGTTCACAACGGCAGACAATGGCATTGTCAGGCATATAGGTGAAGTCCGTTTCTGTTAAGGCTTTTGTCACTTCTTCGTCCTGAACTAAGATACCAACCGCTTGGGTAGCGATCTCCTCTGGCACTTCAAGGGTGATTAAGTGTGTCCGATGCTTCTTATTATACCGGACCGCCTTGACAACACCCTCGCCAAGATCCAAACCTGCCACATCTCTTAGACGCACCTTGGAACCAGGTTCGTATTTGTGATCATATTCGTGGGGCAGGACCAGTTCGGCCAGGCCTTCTATCTTGGACTTACGGGCTAAGGTAATGGCGAGCCCAGGGCAGATTAAGACGCACAGCCCACAACCGATGCACTTGCCAGAGAACCTAGGAAGGTCCATGATGGTTCCGGTCCGGTCATCTAGGTGAATGGAGTCGTGGGGACAAACTGTTGTGCAGGGGTTGCAGGGTATCTCTTGGTAACAATGGATCATCGGTTCCCAGCCCTTACCCGCCAAACGATAGGAGCGTTCAAAAACCTGTCCGGGATGACTCTTTAGGATCTCGGCTTTTTCCGACCACTCCTTGGGAATTGTTACATCGTTACCGAGGAGCCTGGCCATTTCACGCCCGATAATTCGTCCACCCATCATGGCTGATGAGGCTTCGGCGATCTCATTGGCGTCGCCGGTCTTGAGAACGGGGAAGCCCCCTTCCACTCCGCTGTTGTAGAACTCATCGGCGGAGCTGAGGCCAACTGCAATTAGCACAGTGTCTACAGCAAAGGTCTTGGCTGTTTCCAAAAGGGGATTCCAGTCTTCGTCAACTTGGGCAATTGTGGCCCTTTCGACTTTTCCATCTCCTTCGACCCCGACTAGAGTATGATTCAAGTAGATGGGTACTCCCATACGCATGATCTTGTCTGCATGGACTTTGTACCCAGTGACTGCAGGCTGGATGTCTAGAAGGCCTACAACATCAATGCCGGCCTGTAAGGCGTGGTAGGCACCAATTAGACCAACATTACCGCAACCGACAATCAAGACACGCTCAGAAGACTTGACTAGGTCACGGTTGACCAGGGTCTGGAAAGCGCCTGCACCAAAAACTCCAGGTAGATCGTTACCTGGAAAGATTAAAGAACGCTCCCGAGCACCCGTTGAGACAATCAGGCCGTCGAAGGAAATGTTGACGTAGCGTTCCAAACGATCTTGATATACTCCTGCTTTGCCATCACTATAGACTCCCACTACCGTCGAGCTTGTCATAATGGTAATGTTTTCTCGACTCCGGGCTTCTGCTTCGAGAATCTTGGCTATGTCAGTCCCCCGAGTACCGGCATAGCAATCAGCCATGGAACCAAAGAACTTGTGCGTCTGGAGGACCAGCTTACCGCCTAGATGGTCCTTATCGTCCACGAGGATCACGGAGAAACCCAAGTCTGCCAATTCAATAGCGCTGGTGATGCCTGAGGGTCCTGCCCCCACAATTAACACTTGGCACGAGAGCTCTTGGGGGGGATTGGCAGGTCGCCAATTGTCATCGGCGGGTAATTCAGGATGATGACAATTG
>JAAZLY010000031.1 GCA_012799115.1 Bacillota bacterium | reverse complement strand
CACCAATACTGATCTTAGTTCCGCCTCCGCTAACCCCATCAATGACGCGGGCTGTTCGAAGTTCCGCTAGGGCGATGGCGTTTGATCCATTACCTTCCACACCCTCAAGCGAACTTGCTCGAATCAAACGTACATCCTCTGCAATATTCGGGTTCACCCGAATGTTCAGAGCAGCATAATCCATGTTAGGATTCGCAGTGCCATCGGGTAGTTCAAAAACGAAGAATTGAATCGAAGACGCCGCGCCACCATCTCCATCAAGGTCATAGCCGTCTTCATGAATCATGTTAACTTGAGTGGCAAAGTCTTTCGTCCACTCATCTAGATCATTGATAGCATCCTGAATCTCTTGATCCCTGAGGCGTTGTAGTCCGGCGATCTCGCCTGAAGTAATATTCACCGGATTTCCAGTTGTGGCCCAACGCACTTCATTCAATTTGTAGTTCTCACCCGGTACGGTTACGCCCGAGGTGATTAAGCCATAGGATGTTCCGCGATGGACAAGACTAGCTCCCCCGATTGTCACACCAACCATATTTGCGTGATCCTGCACTACCTCAATATCTACTAGGTGGCTCAACTCTTCAATCATCGCATCTCTAGCATCTAGGAGATCGTTAGGTATGCTACCAGTGGCAGAAATCTTACCGATTTGTACGTTCAAATCAGCAATTCTCTTTGCCAGCGAGTTTACTTCACTGATCTTAAGGGGTATATTGCCGTTGATATTCTCCCTTAAACGCTGCAAGTTCTCCCTAGTACCCCTGATGGACTCCGCTAAGACCTGGGCCCTTTGTACTACAACCTCGCGTACAGATGCAAAATCAGGTTCGCGACTCAAATCTTGCCAAGAATCCCAAAACTGGTCCAGAGCATAATGAATGCCATTCTCGCTAGGCTCGTTAAAAAAGAGCTCCACCTGCCGGAGACCTTCTTCCATCGTCGCCCAGTAGTTCTTACTATGGAGTTGCTGGCGCAGACGGAGATCGACAAAACCATCTCGCATTCTATTAATCTGACTGATCTCCACCCCCGTACCCAATTGGCCCGATGAAGGTGTATAACCCATCATTGGTGCTGGGTAAGGCTTTGTGGCCGAATGAAGGGCGGTCTGCCGCGAGTAGTTCGGGTTATTCACATTGGCAACGTTGTGGCCTGTTATATCTAACGAAATTTGCTGGGTTTGCAGTGCACGTAATGCAATGGAAAGCCCACTAAACGTCGTTCTCATACTCATAGTCAACTACACCTTTCGGTCAAAAATGGATTTGCCCGCTGTACTTCCTCCTGGACGTGCATAGGTCGGAGAGGTATCGTCACCCATCAGCAGATTCAATGAAAAGTGAACATAACTTAGGGATTGGGCTAGAAGCTCCTGATTTAGATCATTTAGAGACTGCAATCGACCCAGGCTTTCCGTAAGATCAAGAAGTAACGGAGCCACCTCGTCCTGTCGCTCACTATCAAGTGACGCAAGCCAGTCCTCGAGTGACTTACCTAAAGAAAGGACATCGAACAGTTCAGCCCGTTCTTTGTCGATGGCCTCCAGAAGCTTCACGTTCTTTTGCTCTTCGCCTGCTACACGAGATACTTCCTGAGCGTTGTTGATGTGCTTTTGCTTTTCAACACTCAGGTCCACCAGTTCCCGCAGAATGTCGTTTTCCTTCTTGAGAACCGCAAGAAAATCATCCCATACAGTCATGGTACTTAACTCCGATTCTGGGCATTAATAATGCCTTGAGCGATCTGCCTTGCGGAGAGTTGGTAGGTACCGTCTTGCAGCGCAACCTTTATCTCTTCAGCCCGCGGCCTAATGTCAGGCACATTGTGAAGCTTCTGCAACATGGCCTGCATTTCTTTGCCCTCCGCGGATAAAGTGACCTCATCATTATAAGAAGGGTTTCCGGATTGCTTTCGCACTCTATTCGCCTGACGCTGTTCTTGGTATATCTGCGCCACGCGCTGCACAGCAGCTTTGTTAGTAATAATCATCGTTAAAACCCCTTTCTCCCTTACTTCATATGTCGGCAGATTGCAGACAAACTTTAGGATTTAGCGCTTCTTGATATGCTTCTTGATATGATCTAGGGTATGAACGCGATTGGCGTCCTTGGTATTTCCCCTTGGTGTAGATTCCCATGCGGGTGCACTGGTGCTGATGGTGCTACGTAAGTCTGCACGGCATTTAGAGCAGACCTTGCCAACCTTAATGTCGGTCCCACAAATAGAACACTTCAATCTCGCATCCCGGGGCACTACATCAAGGCGACCCTCACTGATGTATTCATAGATCAGATCGACTGGTACCTCCGTCTTCTCTGAAACCTCCGCCACCGTTGCCCCTGGGTTTTCTCTCAGGTACTTCTTTACAGCCTCAAAGGACATTTGGGCAGTTTCAAAGCACTGCTGGCATAAGCTACGCGCAGGATGCGAAAACACTCGATGACATACTTCACAATTCTTTAGCATCTTGATCACTCCCTCGATCTCTCAGTGCGTGCGGCAAACACACCCATGGCTCTTCCGCCGTAATCTTTGATTGTTCGTGCGATAGAACTAAATGTACTGCCTGACGTTATCACATCATCAACGATCAAACAGTTTTTGTTGCGAAAATCAAAACCAGGAAGGACGGAAAACGCTCCATATACATTGCGTTTCCTCGCTATTGATGATAGCCCACTTTGGCTCTCCGTCTCGCGAGTTCTCAGAACGTGGTCGCAAATAGGCCGTTTCCATACCTTACTTATATTATCGGCAAGAACTGCTGCCTGGTTAAATCCCCTTTCTTCAAATCGCCCCGGAGACAAAGGAACTGGGATAAGCACGTCTACCTTGGCAAGTTCAGGCTCTTCTCTACAGGCTAATCCCAGCATTCTGCCTAAGGTTACTGCTTGCTCATAGCCATGTTGAAACTTCATTTTGTGTATCAACTCGCGACCAAAACCCTGGTAGGGAAAGAGTGAAAAACAGGTATGATCCTGAATGTTCCAACTCTCCCACTGGATGGCAAGAGAATCAAGACACGATCTGCAAGCACCCACAGGTGCACTAGGATGCTCCAGACACAGTCCACAAGGTGCCGCAGGTGGCAACAGAAGTTCTTCTAAAGTCTTGAGCCAAGCACCTAAGATCCTCATTGGATAAGCCCCCTCTCGCGGGCTTGTTGGTTCAAGTCCCTAATGAGCTCTCTAGCTTTTTTCATCGGTACACTCAGACGCGAAGCGAGAAATAGTACCGTACCCCCGGGTGCCTCTAGGCTTCTTCCCACACGGCCCGCTATTTGCACTAAGGCACTCACAGTAAAGACAGCATGGTCTGCATATAGGACAACAACCCCAACCCTTGGAAAGTTGACACCCCGTTCAAGAACAGATGTTGTGACTATGATATCTAACTTACCTTCCCGCAGTCTTTCGATCACCGCGCCGCGGTTATCCACTTTAGAGTGGCATAGTCCCACGGGCCTTCCTAGTGCCTCACGTAAGAGGCTCCTCAGTCGCTCACAGGCTTCTATAGTTGGTGCAAAGATAAGCCAAGGATTTCCCCCGCCCTCTAATCTATCTAAGAGAACGGAGGGTAGGTCCTGGGTCTGCATCGTTTTCCAAGATTGCAGTTTGCTAACTACAAGTTCCGGTTCGGGTAGGGCATGGCCGTGATAGCGCGCAGGTATCGTGATGACCTTCGTGTACTCGCGACGCGAATGTGGTGTGGCAGTCATCTCAATGAGTCTCCCCCCGGGCAGTAAAGAACGCTCCATACCGTAACGCAAAACCTCGTTCCCTTGGTAGGGAAAGGCATCGACTTCATCGAGAATGGCCAGTTTGAAACGTTGATAGAAGTGAAGGACCTGATGCGTTGTTGCCACCACGAGCTGACCAGGGGCATGCCAAGGTTGCCCACCATAATGAGATGCAATCTCGACCTCCGGGAAAGCATGATGGAGGCGTTCGGTCATCTCCCTCACAATGTCCTGACGAGGAATGGCAAAAAGCACGTCGTCCCCTTCGCTCAAGGCTCTTTGAATGAGCGCAAAGGTCACTTCTGTCTTCCCAGCTCCGCAGGCGGCCCAGACGAGAGCCTTGCCATGGCCGTGATCCCAAAAGTGGAGTAGGTCTTCACTTGCCTGCTGCTGTGAAACGGTCAGGTCGTAGTCTAATTCCAGCTTGGGATGGGTCTTATGTTGTCTTGGAAGATTGTCCCTTCCACCCTTCGGGAGGGCCAACAACGTGCTACATGCCCGGTGCTCGCCCATGCTACTGCATGATAGGCACAAGAGGCAGTCTGGCCTCCCACACTGAAGGCAGGGAGCTATCCTCACCTCTACTCCTTGACATCTCGCACAAACACGCTGTCCCCAAGGGGCAGTCAGAAATCCGGGGAGCTGGACAACGGCTTCTCTCGACACCGCAACATCAAGCGCTCTACTGATGTCACTTGGCCAAAAGCCTTCTTGCCTCAAGATGCTTATAACTCGTCTTTCCGCAAGGATCCTTCCTGCCACAATCTCCTCCAGACGGAAGAAGAGCTCCTCAGCCACACAATCACTGCGGGAGATTTCCCATAGATCCATAGAGCTCCTACGTTGCCTCCTGGATAACACTTGCCACCACAGATGCCCCATTTTGCTTCTGAAGCGTGATTCCCAAAGCCTCAAAGCCAAATAGGCATCCGAACTTGCCAGTTGGGGTGTTAACGCCAGTGCCCTAGGGGCTTGGTCCGCCGGAAGAAGATCGAGCAAATGTAGGGGATTACGTAACAACGCCAGACGATACGAATTTGGCAATTTGAACACAAAAATCTGTAATTTCTGCATAGAGTCCTCCCTAGACCCTGGGCAATCACTATCTTCTTCTAGCCTGTACACAATCCCTGCAATAGAAGAGGCGACGCTCTACGTCCAAACCAGCGCCGCCTTTTCCATATAGAAAATGTTATTCCCTGCCTTCTTCGCCAACAGCCAACAAAGCCACCTTCGTTCGATCATGCTCACCGAGCTTACGATAGATGTTGCTCACGTGATTTTTCACCGTATGCTGGCTTATGAACAAAGCCGAAGCAATCTCCCCATTTGAAAGACCTTGAGCTATTAACTGCAAGATCTCGCGCTCCCGCGGGGTAAGGAGAGAACGGTTTTTTTCTTCCATAGGACACCCTCCCACCCATAACATTCATTTCTTGCATATAGTATTCGCCAGCATAGGCAATGTCCACAAAAGGAGGGCACATAAAGAAAAAACAGTAGCCGGGGGTTGGGGTTGGGGGTGGCCACTGTTTTTTCTCTAATAATATCAAGTAT
>JAAZLY010000030.1 GCA_012799115.1 Bacillota bacterium | reverse complement strand
TTATACTAGACCTGAACTTAAGGCTATTTGGACAGAAGAAAACCGCTTTCAGGCTTGGCTAGAAGTCGAGCTTCTGGCCTGTGAGGCCTGGGCAGAACTAGGGGTTATTCCCAAAGAAGATGTGGAGGCGATGCGAAAGAACGCGCGCTTCGACCTAAAACGGATTCGGGAGATTGAAGAGCAGACCAGGCATGATGTAGTAGCCTTCACTCGTTCGGTCTCAGAATCCCTTGGCGAGGAGCGAAAATGGGTTCATTACGGCCTGACATCCACCGATGTGGTAGACACCGCTAACTCGTACCTGATTAAGCAAGCAAATGTCATCTTACGTCGTGATTTGGAGCACTTTAGGGCGGTTCTTAAAGATAGAGCTAAAGAGCATAAATACACGGTCATGATGGGACGGACCCATGGTATTCATGCGGAGCCTACGACCTTTGGTCTGAAACTTGCCCTCTGGTATGAAGAAATGGGGCGTAATCTCCAGCGCTTTGAAGCAGCTGCGGAAGGTATTGAAGTGGGTAAGATTTCAGGGGCTGTTGGTACCTATGCCAATATTGATCCCTTTGTGGAACAGTATGTTTGCGAGAAACTCGGCTTACAGGCGGCAAGGATTTCCACCCAGACCCTCCAACGAGATCGCCATGCCCACTATCTGGGCACCCTGGCCTTAATCGCGACATCCCTAGAAAAGTTTGCCACAGAAGTCCGTGCCCTACAGAAAAGTGAAGTGCGAGAGGTAGAGGAGTACTTTTCACCTGGGCAAACAGGTTCTTCAGCCATGCCCCATAAGCGCAATCCCATCGGTTCGGAGAATGTAACGGGTCTAGCTAGAGTGATGCGTGGTTATATGGTTACAGCCTACGAGAATGTTGCTCTATGGCATGAGAGGGATATCTCCCACTCATCGGCCGAGCGCGTGATCATTCCTGATGCCACCATTTTACTCAACTATCTCCTGAATCGCTTTGCGAAGATTATCAACGAGCTTACAGTCTTCCCAGAGATGATGCAAAAGAACATGGATCATTCTCTGGGTTTGGTGTTTTCTCAGCAGGTAATGTTAGCCCTCATTGACCAAGGTCTTACCAGGGAAGAAGCGTATGGAATTGTTCAGCCCTTGGCTATGGAGGCTTGGAGTACCCAGAGTCCGTTCTTGCCACTCTTGCTTGCCAGTTCCAAGGTAGGGGAGTTTCTCACCCCAGAAGAGATTCAAGCTTGCTTTGATACGAAGTATCACCTGAAGTATGTAGACGAAATCTTCGATCGTTTAGGATTATAAGGGGGATCAACCATGGAGAGACGCTATCAACCAAGTGCTCAAGAGGTTCAAGACGAGAAGTTGTATTCTGGAATGGGATTAACGGACGAAGAGTATGAGCTGATCATCAAGCTCATCGGGCGCCTGCCCAATTACACCGAGACGGGTCTTTTTTCGGTTCTTTGGTCGGAGCATTGCAGTTACAAGAACTCGAAACCTCTTCTAAAAACCTTGCCAACCACCGGTCCGCAGGTGCTCCAAGGTCCCGGTGAAGGGGCAGGTGTAGTGGATATTGGTGATGGACAAGCAGTAGTCTTCAAGATTGAAAGCCATAATCACCCTTCAGCCGTTGAACCTTACCACGGTGCTGCAACTGGGGTGGGCGGCATCTTGCGTGATGTCTTTTCCATGGGAGCGAAGCCTATTGCTGTCCTAAACTCCCTGCGCCTCGGAGAACTTGAAGGGGAGCGTACGGAGTATTTGTTTCGGCAAATTGTGGCAGGGATTGCGGGCTATGGTAACACCATCGGTGTACCGACCGTAGGAGGAGAAGTACAGTTTGATCTGTGCTATGAGCAAAACCCTCTAGTGAACGCTATGGCTGTTGGACTCGTGGAACATGACGGTGTACAAAAGGGACAAGCTTTGGGAATAGGCAACTCGGTAATATATGCTGGGGCACCTACCGGGCGCGATGGCATTCATGGTGCCACCTTTGCCTCGGTGGAGTTTGCCAGCGATGAGCAAGACGAGCCTGTGGCGCTGCAAGTGGGATATCCTGAGATAGGTAAACGTCTAATGGAAAGCTGCTTAGATGTTGTACGATCGTCCGCACTTGTAGGTATCCAGGACATGGGAGCAGCAGGCCTGACGAGTTCATCAGCGGAGATGGCCAGTAAGGCAGGAACCGGTATTGAGTTAAACCTGGACTTAGTGCCCCAAAGTGAAGAGAACATGACTGCGTATGAGATGATGCTCTCTGAGTCACAAGAGCGAATGTTGCTTGTGGTGGAGAAGGGACGGGAGCAGGAGATCATCGATATCTTCGAGGGACATGAGCTTGAAGCTTGCGTCATTGGAAAAGTGACTGGAGATGGAAATCTACGTCTCTTACACCTTGGTGAAGTACGCGCTGAGGTACCCGTAACTGCCTTGGTTGATGATGCCCCAGTCTACCAGCGTTTGTCGGCAGAACCCGCCTCATATGGTGAGTTTCAGGCTATGGAGCCTTATTGCCCTGATGTCCCAGACTTAAAGAGTACGTTCTTACGCCTCTTGGCCAGTCCAACTGTGGCCAGTAAAGCCTGGATCTATGACCAGTTTGACCAGGATCAAGAAACACTCATTGGCCCAGGCTCTAACGCAGCGGTTGTGGCGGTACCCGATAGCGACAAAGCCTTGGCGTTAACGACAGACTGCAACTCCCGTTACACCTACCTCGATCCGTACGTGGGAGGTGCCATTGCTGTTGCTGAAGCAGCTCGGAATATTGTGAGCTCTGGTGGCGAGCCCTTGGCCATTACAGATGGTCTGAACTTTGGCAGTCCCTACAAGCCGGAGATCTTCTGGCAGATCAAGCGATCCCTTGCCGGTATTAGTGATGCCTGTCAGGCTCTAGGAACGCCGGTAATTGGGGGCAATGTTTCCCTCTCTAACGAGACCGATGGCGAAGCCATTTATCCCACACCGATTATTGGGATGGTGGGCTTAGTTGCAGAGCGCTCTCTGATCACGACAAAGGATTTCAAGCAGGCAGGCGATGCAATTTACTTGGTGGGCACTACCGAAGGGGAATTTGGCGGTAGCGAGCTGCAGAAACTCTTGACCGGTGACATTTTTGGTCGTCCACCGCAGTTAGACCTAGAACGAGAAAAGAGAGTACAAAGGCAAATCCGGGAAGCGATTGCAGCCGGGCTCCTACAGTCGTGCACCGATCTCGCCGAAGGCGGTCTGGCAGTTGCGGTAACGGAGTGTATTGCCGATGGCTCTCTAGGTGCCTCACTCACACTTGGCACCGATTTGGTCTGCGAGCTCTTTAGCGAGTCCCAATCTCGCTTCTTGGTGGCGGTATCACCCGAGAATCAGGAGAAATTCGAGGCCCTCGGCGATGCTCGCTTCATAGGCAGGGTGACGGCAGAACCAGTACTTGAGATTCTGTCCGAAGGGAAGCAGCACCTAACCCTAGATGCCGAGCAGTTGATCCAGGCCTGGAAAGGAGCCATACCATGCTTACTGAGCTCAGGGGCCTAAATGAGGAATGCGGCGTCTTTGGGGTCTGGAATCACCCTAGGGCAGCCCAGATCACCTATTACGCGCTTCATAGCCTGCAACACCGGGGTCAGGAAGGTGCGGGCATTGTGGTCACCGATGGTGAGACCCTCCGGATCCGTAAAGGACAGGGTTTGGTGACCGATGTATTCAGCGCAGAATGTATGGAGAAGCTTCAGGGCAGCCATGCCATCGGTCATGTCCGCTATTCCATCGGCGGCGTGAATGGATTTGAGAATGTGCAGCCTCTGCTGTTTCGTTCGCAAAACGGCGATCTCGCCATTGCCCACAATGGCAGTCTGACGAACGCATATGACTTACGTGTGGTACTCGAGGAAGAAGGTAGCATCTTCCAGACTGCCGCAGATGCAGAAATCTTAGCTCATCTGGCTAAACGAAGGGGAACAGGAGATTCCTTCGCAGACCGCATGATGACAGCCCTGAGGCAACTTGAGGGTTCCTATGCCTTTGTCATCCTCACTGAGGATGCCCTCTATGTAGCACTGGATCCCTATGGTCTAAAGCCACTAGCCTTGGGAAGCCTGGGCGAAGGATATGTGGTCGCATCAGAAACTTGTGCCTTTGATTTGATCGGGGCCAAGTACCTGCGGGATGTGAAACCTGGTGAGTTCATTACCATTGATGCCAGGGGCGTCAGGGGTCAGATCTTCTCTGAGCCCAGACGGCAGGCCCTATGTTCCATGGAATATATCTACTTCTCACGACCTGATAGTAACCTTTGGGGAATGAATGTCCATACTGCCCGGAAGAAGCTGGGTAAGGCCCTAGCCCGGGAGTATCCTATCGATGCTGATGTCGTGACAGGGGTTCCAGACTCAAGCCTTTCTGCGGCCATTGGTTATGCCGAGGTTACAGGAATCCCCTATGAATTGGGTCTCATAAAGAGCCGCTATATCGGCCGTACTTTCATCGAGCCCTCCCAATCCTTGAGGGAACAGGGTGTCAAGCTGAAACTCTCTGCTGTCCGGGGCGTGGTGGAAGGGAAAAGAGTCGTCATGGTAGATGACTCCTGTGTACGAGGTACAACAAGTAGGCGGATTACGAGTCTCTTGAGGGAGGCGGGGGCCACTGAAGTGCACGTTCTAATTGCCTCTCCGACCATTCAGCACCCCTGCTATTATGGCATGGATACCCTGAGCACAGATGAACTCGTGGCCGCTCACCATGATGTAGAGGAGATGCGGGTCTTGATCGGTGCTGACTCTCTTGGCTTCCTCAGCGTCGAGAAGATGGCAGAGGTGTTTGATTGCGGTCTTTGCCTGGCATGTTTTACCGGAGAATATCCTACCGGGGAGGTTGAAGCGAGTGTCCGATGCCTACAAGCAAGCGGGAGTTAACCTGGAGGCAGGTTACGAGACGGTAGATCGAATCAAGAAGCATATCCAAAGAACCAAACGTTTAGGGGTTCTAGGTGGTGTGGGAGGCTTTGGCGGTCTCTTTGATCTGGGTTCTTTGGGTTATAGGCACCCTGTCTTGGTCTCAGGTACCGATGGAGTAGGAACCAAGATTATGATCGCCTTTATGTTGGACAAACATGACAGTATTGGAATTGACGCTGTAGCCATGTGTGTCAATGATGTTGTGGTTCAAGGGGCCGAACCCTTATTTTTCCTTGACTACATTGCCTGTGGAAAGAACGATCCGCAAAGGAGCGAAGCCATCGTTGCGGGAGTGGCAGAGGGCTGTGTACAGGCAGGATGTGTCCTCATAGGTGGTGAGACGGCGGAGATGCCTGGCCTCTACGGGGAAGGAGAATATGACCTGGCGGGATTTGCAGTGGGGGCATGCGAAAAAGAGGACTTAGTGGATGGTTCAAGCCTTGTTGCAGGTGATATCCTTCTGGGCCTGCCTTCAAGCGGTTTGCACAGCAATGGTTACTCTTTGGTCCGCAATGTATTACTGACAAAGCATCAGATGTCTCTAGGTACCTATGTGCCCGAGCTTGGCCGAACTCTTGGCGAGGAACTCTTGGAGCCGACAAAGATCTATGTGAAGCCTCTCTTGCCCCTCCTGAAGGAGAAGAAAATCAAGGGCATGGCGCACATCACAGGTGGGGGCTTTATTGAGAATATACCCCGAATGCTCCCTGCCGGGCTCGGTGCAGCCATATCGCTGGACTCCTGGCCTAGACCGAGCATCTTTGGACTTGTGGAGAAGTTAGGTGCGATTCCCTCAAGGGAGATGTATAACGTCTTTAATATGGGGATAGGTATGGTCCTAGCGACAAGTCCTACCCATGCTACGGAAATCCTGAGCCATTATCAGAAGCTGGGGGAAGCCATTTACCATATAGGAGAAGTGACACAAGGTGAGGGGGTTCGCTTGGTATGACCAAGATTGCGGTATTTGCATCGGGTCAGGGGTCGAATCTACAGGCCTTGATTGATGCTAGTGCCAAGGGAGAGCTTCCTGCCCGTATTGAGCTTGTCGTTTCGGACCGGAGGGGCTGCTACGCACTCACAAGGGCAGAGGAGGCAGCGATTGAAACATTGGTTCTGAGTCCAGCAGACTATGAGAGTAGGTCCCAATACGAAGCAATCATACTAGAAAAACTGCTGGAACTCCAGATAGAGTACCTCGTGTTAGCAGGCTTCATGCGCCTGATTGGTCCAACTCTCCTTGCACCCTATCCAGAGCGGATCATCAATATTCATCCCTCGCTCCTACCCCTTTTTCCCGGCAAGGATGCAATTGGTCAGGCGCTAGCAGCCGAAGTTACAGAGACCGGCGTAACGATACATTATGTTGATGAAGGTATGGATACAGGACCCATTATTGCCCAAGAGCGGATATCGGTGAATCCAGGGGAGGACCGAAGGAGTCTGGAAGGTAGAATTCATGCCTTAGAACATCACTTATATCCCAAGGTCCTAAAACAGATTTTCACAGGAGGCAATGCAAATGGCAAGACGCGCACTAATTAGTGTTTCTAATAAAGATGGACTCGTCGAGTTCGCCCGGGCGTTAGTTGAACTTGAGTTCGAGTTGCTCTCTACCGGTGGAACCGCTAAGGCTATTCGAGAGGCGAATCTGCCTGTGACCGATGTGGCGAGCGTTACGGAGTTCCCGGAAATTCTAGATGGCAGAGTCAAGACGCTCCATCCTAAAATTCACGGGGGGTTACTTGCGAAGGTAGAAGAGCCTGACCATCTCGATACACTAAGGACCCACGACATTTCTCCCATTGAGCTTGTTTGCGCCAATCTCTACCCATTTCAAGCTACCATTGCCCGGCCAGACTGTACTGTCGCGGAGGCGATCGAGAATATCGATATTGGCGGTCCGGCGATGCTGCGATCTGCTGCGAAGAATCACGAATATGTGACAGTGGTCTGTGAACCGCAAGACTACAACCTTGTGGTAGAAGAGTTGAAAAATGGTGGAGTGCGGAGCGAAGTGCGGCGCCAGCTTGCGGCCAAAGTCTTTCGTCACACTGCAGCCTATGATGCCCTTGTAGCAGATTACTTAACAGATCTAGCGGGGGAAGAATTCCCAGAACGCCTGACACTAACCTATGAGTTAGAGCAGAGTCTACGTTACGGTGAAAACCCCCAGCAGCGTGCTGCCTTCTATCGTTCACCATTGGCCCTGGATCATTCCCTAGCTCGGGCCCAGCAACTTCAGGGCAAAGAACTATCGTATAACAACATTAATGATGCAGCTGCGGCCCTAGAACTGGTTGCGGAGTTCTCCGAGCCCGCTGCGGTAGCTGTGAAACATATGAATCCTTGCGGAGTTGGGATAGGTAGCACCATCGAAGAGGCGTTTTCTAGGTCCTTTGCCAGCGATCCCGTATCCATCTTTGGAGGAATCGTGGCTTTAAATCGCCCAGTGGACACTGCTACCGCTAAGATGCTCCACCAGATTTTCTTAGAGATCGTCATTGCCCCGTCCTTTTCTGCCGGTGCTCTAGAGATCCTGGCAGACAAGAAGAATCTAAGGCTCCTTACGCTACCCATAGCAGAGCGAGGGCAAGGGGAGCTACGCTATGTTTCAGTTCCAGGCGGGCTCTTAGTCCAGACGATGGATGATAGCCCCCTTGACGAGGAGTCCTTGCGGGTTGTGACCAAGCGTGCACCATCCGAGGAAGAGTTACGAGCCCTCAAGTTCGGCTGGAAGGTCTGCAAGCATGTAAAGTCCAACGCGATTGTGGTGAGTGATGCAGAGATGACCCTTGGGATTGGGGCTGGGCAAATGAACCGGGTCGGAGCAGCAGATATTGCTCTACGGCAAGCCAAGGCTAAGGCTCAGGGTGCCGTTCTTGCTTCGGATGCCTTTTTCCCCATGGACGATACGGTAGAACTTGCTGCTAAAGCAGGTATTACAGCCATTATCCAGCCTGGGGGGTCGATTCGTGATCAAGACTCCATTACCAAGGCTGATCACTATGGAATTGCCATGGTTTTTACGGGCGTACGTCACTTTAAACACTAAAGGTTCATCTTTGGGGGTTATGCAGTGAAGGTATTGATTGTGGGCCGCGGTGGCCGGGAACACGCTCTTTGTGCAAAGATCGCTTCAAGTCCCCTTGTTCAAATGGTTTATGTTGCGCCAGGTAACCCAGGCATGGCCAGCTGTGCGACCCTTCTGCCTTATGATGAGGACGATCATCAAGGGTTGGTAGAGTTTTGCAGGCGAGAAGAAATCGGGCTTGTGATTATTGGACCTGAAAAACCCTTGGTCGAAGGTCTCAGCGATCGCTTGCTTGCAGAGGGGATTCAAGTATTTGCACCCTCACAAAGGGCAGCTCAGATCGAAGGAAGCAAGTCGTTTGCGAAAGAGTTGATGAGGAAATATGGAGTTCCCACGGCAGAATACAGGACATTTGTGGATTTTGAGTCTGCCAAGAAGCATGTAGAAGAATCGTCTCTCCCCCTTGTGATTAAGGCTGATGGTCTGGCCGCCGGAAAGGGTGTGGTGGTGGCCCAGACGCACGCTGAGGCGATCGAGGCCTTGGCAGAAATGTTACTGGAGCGACGATTTGGTGACGCTTCCTCAAGGGTCATCGTTGAAGAGTTCTTGCAGGGGGAGGAGTTCTCTTTGATGGCACTCATTAACGGAACACTCGTGGTTCCCCTTGATGTGGCTCAAGATCACAAAAGAGCTTTTGATGGTGATCAAGGGCCCAATACCGGAGGCATGGGTGCTTATTCTCCCGTCCCTCAAGTCTCAGCAGAAGTGATCAGAGAAGCGACCGTTCGGATCTTAGAACCAGTCGCTCAGGCGCTCAGCATGGAGGAAATGCCCTTCACCGGGGTTCTTTATGCCGGGTTGATGCTGACAAAGGAGGGCATTAAGGTTATTGAGTTTAACGCCCGTCTTGGCGACCCAGAGACCCAGGTACTCCTACCGCGACTCGAGTCTGACTTGGTGGAGGCTATCCTCAGCATTCTCCAAGGTCGAAGGCCTACCCTGAAGTGGAGTGATGAGTCCATGGTGGGAGTCGTTGTGGCCAGTGAAGGCTACCCTGGATCCTTTGAAACAGGAGTCATGTTACCCATATTTGACCCTGGCGAGGAAGCCGACATCTTTTTCAGTGGAGTGGCTCAAAGCGAGGCAGGGGAGCTCGTCAGCTCTGGTGGCAGAGTCTACCTTGCAGCAGGCAAAGGGTCTTGTCTAGAAGACGCTTGCAGGGCCGTCTATGCCTTCTTGGCAAAACATGATCAACCAAGATTTTTCTACCGTACCGATATTGGTCAGAGAGGGATCAACAAGAGCCGTGTCTAAGACACGGCTCGACTTTATTCATACTCATTGTCGTCATAATCATAGTTCTCTTGACGATGCTTTCTGATGTTCTCGCGAATTGCGGTTCCTGCCCCAAACATTCCGATGGCAAAGCCTACTAAAGACACGATGTAGGCACCCATGTATAACTCAATGTGCTGGGGCAGTATCTCCAGCACCATGGCAAATATCACCAGCCAGCTCACAACGGCCAGCGCGCCACCAATGAGCATTTGCCGTTTCGGGCTTCTCATTTTAGGCCTGATCCTTGTAGAGCCAGCATGCAGCTGCGTGATCTTCGTGTACCCAGATCTCTGGTGGCATCTGTTGGTCGCATAGGCCCTTAATCATCTTCTTGCACCGTGGATGGAATCTGCATCCTGGTGGTGGGTTGAGCAAGCTTGGTGGCTCACCTGCCGGTACATCCTTAAAGCTGTGCAGGTTCTCCACATCAGGATCGGATGTTGCTTCAAACAGCGCTGCTGTATAAGGGTGAAGCGGTTTCTCCAAGAGTCCTGTAGTGGACGACTTTTCAATGATCTTTCCGCCGTACATAGCGAAAATACGCTCTGAGAAGTATCTTACGGTGGACAGGTCATGGGTGATATACAGAATTGCCAAGTTGTGTCTTCTTTGTAGTGCCTGGAGAAGTTGCAGAATCTCTACCCGCACAGATGCATCAAGCATGGATACAGGCTCATCAGCAATGAGCATCTTTGGATCCAAGATCATCGCTCTAGCAATAACGAGGCGTTGTTGTTGTCCACCACTTAACATGTGGGGGAACTTCGGTAAAAAGTCCTCGATAGGCGCTAGTTTTACTTCTTCAAGTACCTGTCGGATTCGCTTTTTCTGTTCAGCTCTGTCCGTAATTCCATTGATCTTCATGGGTTCTTCAAGAATACGTTGTACCGTCATGAAGGGAGGGAGGGCACCATATGGGTCTTGTTGGATATACCCAATCGCTGAGCGATAACGCTTCCAGCCCTCTTTATCTAAGGTACTTAGATCTTGATCTTCAAAGAAGATGGATCCCTTCGTGATATGGTTGATTCCCAGGATGGTCTTGGCTAGTGTACTCTTGCCGCAGCCACTCTCACCAACGATCGATATGGTCTCGCCTTCGTAGAGCTCGAAGGTGGCCCCATCTAGAGCACGAACGTCGCCAGCCTTGAAAAAGCCCATACGCCGTATCTCGAACCAAGTATGGAGGTTCTCGATACGAAGAACTGCCTTCTGATTTTGTGGTTGTCCATTCGGTAAGGTCTTTGCTAGACTAGGCATGTTTCACCTCTCCCGTCTCGTCAAATAGCCAGCACTGAACAGTTGCTCCATTCCCCAAATCTGTTGTACGTGGTTGCATGGAGCACTTCTCGAATCTCTTCTCGCACCTGGCTGCAAAGCGGCAACCTGTTGGTGGATTGATCAGGGAAGGGGGCTGGCCTGGAATAAACGCAAGATCCTTGTCTTCCCGCAGAGTTGGCACACTCGCCATCAGTTTTTGAGAGTATGGGTGGTGCGCATCGGTGTAGAAGTACTCAGCAGAGGCGTACTCAACCATCTTCCCAGCATACATAACGGCAACTTCATCCGCAAGCTCACTTGCTGTACCAATATCATGGGTGATGAGGATGAATGTTGTGTTGATCGTTTGCTTAATTCTCTTGAGAACATTCATCAGGTTAGCCTGGCTCAACAGATCCAGAGCCGAAGAAGGTTCATCAAGTACGATCAGCTTTGGATCAGATGCCAAAGCCATGGCGATGATGGCTCTTTGGCGCATACCACCACTCAGTTCGAATGGATAGCGCTGCAAAAAGTCTACAGGTAGGCCAACGATTTCAAAGACTTCGGCCACCCTGTCTTTCGCCTTCTGTTTGTTGAACTTATCATGGACCAAAAGTGGCTCAATGAGCTGATCCTCGATACGTACAACAGGATTGAGAGAGTTCATCGATGCCTGGGGAACCGAGGCAATATTGATCCAGCGGATTTCCCGGCGAAATCTCTCATCGTCAAAGGTCATAAGGTCTTGACCATCAAAAATGATGGAGCCTTCATAGGTCGAAATGTTACGTGGCAAGAGGCGCAAGATGGCCTTGGCCAACGACGATTTTCCACAGCCCGACTCGCCGACAACTGCAAGTGTGTGCCCTTGCTTCAGTTGAAAACTGACGTCATCCACGGCTTGCACAGGGCCAGCCTGGGTGCGGAAGTATAATTTTAGGTTCTGAACATCAAGCATTACTTTCTTGTCGCTCATAGTTATCTTATATCCCCCTTAGGCGTGGGTTAAAGATGCGGTCAAGGGCAAAACCAAGCATAGCAAATCCGAACCCAGCCAACATGAGTAAGAACGCAGGCTCCAATACCCAGTAGAAATGGCCGTTCAACAAGGCGCCATTTGTTTGGGCATCATTGAGGAGTTTACCCCACGTCGGTAGTACGGGATCACCCAAACCGAGGAGGGCTAGTGTGGCCTCCAAGAATACGAAGGACGGCACCTGTGTGACAAATCCGGGAATCAGAGTAGGGATGATCTTGGGGATCATGTAACGGAAAATGATCCGACCACTACCAGCTCCGTAAGCCCGGGCTGCATCAATATAGCCTGATTCTTTTACCTGCAAAAACATAGCGCGGTAACTTAGAATTCCTGATCCGAAGATACCCAGTAGGATGACAATACCCAATATCACCCAAATACTTCGAGAGTAGAACAAGCCAATCATAATTAGTATGGGTAAGAGGGGAAGGATCATGACAACCTCGTTAACTCTACGAATCAACCAGTCAATCCACCCACCAAACCACACGGAGGCGGCACCCAAGAACATAGTGGCAATCGAGGAACCTACAGCAGCTACAAGACCAAAGGCCAAAGCAACTGGAGTACCCCAGAGGAGTGCAATGGTAATATCGCGGCGTCTGTGGTCTGTTCCTGCAAGTCCGTGTAGTTTTCCATAGATAACCATGGAAGCATCAACGCTGGAACCCTCTTCAAAGACTAAACCTTCGCCAACAAGTTGATAGGTTCCTTTAAGAACCTTGTTGGGGTTTGCTGGATCAGCAAAGAGCCCTTTTTCAGGCGATAGTCCACCAAGTCTACGTGTTACGCGTGTATCTTGCGAAATGGAGTAGTTCTCGCTGGCCCTAACACTTAAGTCTGCCAGAGGAATCTCTCTACCATCTGGTGTGATCCACTTGAGGGCCACATTAGGTCTTGATGCTACGAATTTGGCATCAAAGAACATGGTCATTTCGGTTGGGAAACCATCATATTGATAATCAAATTCGAACACAAAATCAGTGGTGGCAACTCCTCCACCTAAATCCACAACTTGTTTGTAGTTCGGATCATCTGTAGTTCGCATGATGATAGATTCGGGCTGCTTTTCACGGTAAAACCAATTGAACCAAGCAGGTGCTGCATTCCGAGGAGTTTCCATCCAGACGCTGTCTGCTCCCCTCCAAAGCCTTATAGCATCGCTATAGGGAATAGCGATCATTGCATAGATAGCCATGAAGATCAAAAAGAGAATAATAATGCTGCCTACGACCGCCGATGGGTAGCTTCTCATCTGGCGGAAGAAATTGCTTAGTGTTGCTTTCATGACCTAGTTCCACCTCCACCGATTTTCACTCTGGGGTCAACCAAGGCGTAGATAATGTCGAGTAAGAAGATCGTGATCGCCAAAAGGTAGGCATAAATAACGGTAGTAGCTACAATGACGGGCGTATCAAACATATTAATTGCCTGTTGGGTCAAACGACCAATACCCGGCCAGTTAAATACCGATTCGAAAACGATAGCCCCAGTCCACAGTCCGATGATCGTTAACATGAAGCTTGTAATGATTGTCGGTAGTGTGGGTCTTAGTACATAACGGCGTTCGATTTCTCGATCCGATAGCCCCTTTGCCTTTGCCATCTCTACGTAGTCCTCGCTAGAATAGATTAAGAAGAAGGTCCTCCGTGAGTATGCGCTGACGAAAAGTGAGGAAACTAGCAGAGCGGTTACTGGTAATATCATGTGTTTTAGTGTGCTAAGCGCACGTAACCAAGTGGTTTCTGGTGGTGGTGCACTAACCATACCGCCAAAGGGTAACCAGCCCAGAACGGCTGCAAATATTAATATGAGGAACATTCCGTAAAACCACGCCGGAGCCGAACTGGTGGGCGCCAAGGCAACAATCAATTTGTCCAAAGTACTACCGTAACGGCGTGATAAAGATAGTCCTAAGGCCAGTGAACTGAAAAATAGAAGTAGTTGGCCTGTAGCCATGAGAAGAAGTGTTGGCCCTAAGCGTTCTCCTAGAATCGCGCGAACTTGGCGAGATCCGCTATCACTAAGGAGATAATCGGCTCTTCCGAGGTCGAGGGTTAGACCATTCCACAAGTATTCAAAGCTCCTAATAGCGAAGGGGCGATCGAGGCCTAACTGTTGAATTTGGGTGTTAACCAAACTCTCCTCAAGCGTCCTACGTTCTTGGAGCGTTAAGAAGGCGTTCTCTGGATCGCCTGCCATTTGAATGGAAACCTGTTCTCGGATTTGCCCCTTACGCATCTCGTCTACATAGCCGCCGCCGTTGGCAATTAAGATGGCTAGGTATACTCCGATCGTTACTGTAACGAGCAAGGTCAGTCCACGTACGAGCACATACTTAAAAACGCGATTGAGACTACTCAATTTGCGCTTACGCATGGCTGCAGACTGTCCTTGCGCAGTTTCAATATTTTGCATTTCCTATACCTCCCGGTATTGATCTGAAACAGAAGAAGCGAGGGCGTGGACTCCACGCCCTCGCTTTTAGAGTCTAGCGTTGATTTCTTCGTCTCCCACCTATGGCAATGTTACAAAGGTGTGCGCAGTGAATGTTGCGCTAGCTACAAGTGTTGGGAGGACGATTGCTTCGATGGTGTTGGAGCCGATAGGCAGTGCCTTCGTCTCTTCTTCAGTCAAGACGATCTGGAACAATCCGTCAGCAACTGGGTTTGCGTATCCGCTAATTGCAACGCTGCCAGTAGCATCAAGAACGATGTACTTGACTTCTTGGATGTATTCCATCTCATAAGGCTCACCAGCGAATGTGATTTCAACGTCAAAGGCGATTTCGCCACCGGCTCTTACACGTGTTGGGCCGGAAAGCTCTGCCTCAGCAATTCTTGGTTGGTCAAACATCGACCACTTGTCTGCTGGCTCTGAGTATTGCTCAAAGCGCTTGAGGTGGACCATTCTCTCGGTTGGGTAGGCCTTTTCGAGATACATAGGACCATTACCAATCCAGAAGTGACCCTTCTCTTGATACCAGGCTTTTGCGTTAGCATAGCGGGTAGCAATTTCTTCCTCGGAGATATACTGGCTTAGGAAGTCAGCATATGGGAGGTAGTTTTTCTCAATAGCAATGTCAAGGTGCTTGTCAAGAATTGGCAAGCTTGGTCCCATATTGTAACCGAGCCACTCTGCTTCAAGTGTATTGGCTTTGGAAGCTGTAAAGGCTAATTCGCCATTAGCTTCGGCCATCATACCAAGAACCAGTGTATGCCATGGTTGTGCACCATAGTTGTAGAACGTGGCAAAGATATCGCCAAGGTTTTGCTCGGCATCGATGTACCAAGATTGCGACCAGACTTCATAAACGAATGGGTCGAGGGAGATGATTCTCCAACCACGGGCATTGTTCATAGCAGTCTTGGTGTTTGCTTCTTCGGCTGGGTCAAAGATTTCGCTCTCGGCAAATCCACGATCCCAACTTAGAACGGTTGGTAGCAACATATCGCCAACAGTGTATGGGCTTCCATCATGCCATAGTACTGTGTCGAAAAGGTCTTCGCGATAGTGAATTACAGTGTGACGAGGTGCTGTTAGACCTTCTGGGTACACTTCGTCAACGGTGACCATGCGTCCGAGGGAGCCATCCCAGTAGAGCCAAGCGTCACCAGGTACTTGGATTTCAGGTGCGAACTCGAGGGTTACCCAGTCGGATGCTGGTTCTTTTGCAACGGGCAGACCTTCAAGTACGGTAACTTCGATCTTCTCGATGCGGTGAGGCATGTAGTTACCGGTAAATGGGTTACTGATGAAGCCACGATCAAAGGTAGCTCTCATTGGTAACTGGTCAAATGTCCAGTTGGAGCCGCCTACGGGGTTCCATGGCTCAACGAGTACTTGTTGCGAACCAATTGTGACTGTACCACCAATTTCGTCACCGCGGCGAATCGTGCTTGGCCACAAAGCGGTACTGGAGATACCTTGGGCTAGGTCAGATGCTACGCTAACGTCGGCACGACGAGGTACGTAGGAGATTTGGTCAACAGTGTAGATACGTGGCGAGTCTTGGAAAGCAAGTTCCAAAGCTCTGGAATAAAGTGCAGCTCTCTCTTCCATTGTCGAGAATCTCTTATAATAAAGCATTTCAGAGATTTCATCGAGCTCAGGAATTGGCTCTAGTGCTTGCCAGAGAGGTTGGCTCATGGTTCTGCGGGTGTACATTTGGTCAAAGATGTGACCTTGATCGCGGTACACTGCACCAGCACCCCAGCCACCAGTGTAGGCGTGCCATTGGCCTTGCCATGGATCACCCATCATCCAGATTGGGG
>JAAZLY010000259.1 GCA_012799115.1 Bacillota bacterium | reverse complement strand
GGATTGAGTCATAGAACTCGCCACCAACGTAGAACTCCCGCGTGGCTGTACCTTCGTAGACAAAACCCAATTTTTCATATAATCGGATCGCGCCCACATTATCACTTCTCACTCTCAAGTTAATCTTGCGAATGATCCGGGCGCTTTTCACCCAAGCAAGTAGGTAGGTGATAAGTTCAGTTCCAATCCCGCACCGCCAATACTCTTTAAGGACGGAAACTCCAAGTGCACCGGTATGCCTAGTGCGGGGTCTAGAGCCGCCCATGAAAGAAAGCTGTCCAACGACCCTATCTTCAATAAGAGCTAGGATCATCAACTTGTTATCTGAGACTAGGAGTCTTTCGATGAACCTAGTCTCTTCTTCTACACTCATGACAAACTCACCGGGACCAAATGTGAGATAATCTGTTTCTTCGCTGATTTGGTCGATGTAAGCAAGAATGGCTAAGGCGTCTTCGGGCTTGGCCTCGCGTATATGGAGTTCCTGGCCATTAGGTAGTTGTACTCTCTTCATCTCCATCCCCTTCCCTACCGCAGTTGCTGCGGAAGCGCATTTCTCATTCGACACATAGAAAAACCCAGGCTGGATGCCTTGACGGCATTACACAATGGCCACAAGTTCGGTAGCACTCGTAGTTCACAGTTTCTAGCAAACATGGCTGAGAACAGATCGTCTACGATCTCCACTCCTATTGGTACCTGAGGAGAGATACTGACATAATGGCCCAAACTAGCTTAATGCTACGGTCTAGATCTGGTCTCATGGGTGTTCTCGGCTCGAAGCGGTCGATTTCATGGTTCTCACTGACGTGAAACAATCTCATGTTCAGTCTCCTATCAGCTGATAACAAACAGCCCATGATAGTAGTTGCCCCGAACTGCGGTAAACTTCATCACAGTGTAGTCTGGATCATAAACTCCTTGTGGATAATACTTCTCGCAGCCGTCCACCCACAGCATTCGTCTTGATTCTTCATCCTGCAAAAGTTCAAGCGTTTCAACCAAAAGGAGCCCCTCGAAGGTATCCTCATCCACATAGTAGACGGAGGCTCTACGATCCGTCCTAAACCCGCCCACTCTCTTTGAAGAAGTGTTGGTACTAAACCACACTTCCCTCAGTCCATCATGCTTTGCGTTGAACATGGCCTTAGTGACAGGATACCCATGGGCATCGAGTGAACCAACAATCGCAATCTTGCTGCGTTTTATCAACTCTAAACCACGACTCTTGGCGAGTTCTTTTTCCACTTTCCGTGCCACCTTTCATTACTATGCCAAACACCAGCTAGAGGCTATTTTGACTTTGCCATATGCCGGTGCTATAATTGGTGCACTAAGATTAGAAAGAATCTCGGGAGGATGAAGATAGTGATAAGCGAGAACGATTTGAGGCATCTGAAACGCTGTATTGAGTTGGCAAGGACTGCTCTGGCCAAGGGTGATCAACCATTCGGCTCAGTGCTCGTATCAGAATCTGGCGAAGTGCTCTTTGAAGACCACAATCACGTTGCTACAGGCGACCACACGCAGCATCCCGAGTTTGCTATCGCGCGCTGGGCCGCCGCCAATATGACACCTGCAGAAAGGCGTCAGGCTACTGTATACACGTCTGGTGAACATTGTCCGATGTGCGCCGCAGCTCACGGCTGGGTTGGCCTAGGCCGTATTGTCT
>JAAZLY010000258.1 GCA_012799115.1 Bacillota bacterium | reverse complement strand
TACCTCGCTCTTTGGTTCTGCTGCCAGTACACTGATGACACCAAACCTGACCATCGACATCCGCGGTGAGGATATGGAGATCCTAGAGTCTCTCTCGCAGGAGTTGATAGCTGAGCTACAAAAGATACCTGGTTTCCGGGATATACAAGACTCTACAGACCGACCTACACTTGATCTCTACCTTAACGTTGATACCTCCCGCAGTATCCTAGGAGGATTTACAGCCGGTCAGGTGGGTCTGGGCATGCGCTACGCCACAGCTGGACTGAAAGCTACAGAGTTGCGGGTTGACGACAGGGTCCTTCCGGTCGTGTTGAGACCAAGTTCGTCCATTGATTCGGTTGACGATCTCATGGGCACACGGATTACCTCACCGGTACAAATCGATGGCCTTGGCGGAGAGCCCATTCTCTTGAGCCAAGTTGTCACGCCTGAAGTTCAAGAGATTAGGGCCCTGACCCAACGAGTCGATCGTTTGAATGTAGTCCGAGTCTTTGGAACCCTTGGCGAGACTTTGTCCCTTACACAGGCAGTAAAACATAGTGAAGAAATCATTGATCGCATGGATTTCCCTCCAGGCTATCATGCAACAATTGGCGGACTGCAGACGATGATCGGTGACTCCATTGACGATCTCATCTTGGCATTAGCTTTGGCGGTAGCCTTAGTATTCTTGGTCATGGCTGCTCAATTTGAATCATTCCTACAGCCTTTCATCATCATGTTCACCATTCCCCTTGCACTCATTGGTGCACTGGCCGGTCTATGGCTTGTGAATGGAAACGTTGGGATTATGTCTCTGATCGGCATCATTGTCCTGGTTGGAATTGTTGTAAACAATGCTATTGTTCTCATCGACTACATCAACTTGAGACGTCGTCAGGACCCAACAACTCCTGTGCGAGAAGCGATCCTTGAGGCATGTCAGGTGCGCTTGCGCCCCATTCTGATGACGACAATTACCACTGTCTTCGGATTGTTGCCTGTTGTCCTAGCCCGAGGCGTTGGGTCTGAGTTTCAGCGTCCGCTAGCAGCAACGATTATGGGTGGATTAATCGTATCTACCTTCTTGACCCTGTTTGTCATTCCCACCGTCTATGAGACCCTAACCCGCTTGGAGAGGAAGCCAAAGCCTGAAGCGGATGTAGCAAACTAGAACTAAAACGGGGTACAAGCCTTGAGCTTGTACCCCGTTTTTTCTTCGTCTATGCGTACTTATCTAGTATCTCCTTCAGGCGAGGTTTGGGCTGTACTCCCACTAGAGTCTCCATTGGACTTCCGCCCTTAAAGAGCATCATGGTAGGCACACTCATGATGGAATACATACCTACTGACTCGGTAACCTCATCAACATTCACTTTTACAAACTTGATCTTGCCGCTATATTCTTCAGACAGGTTATCAAGGACAGGTGCCATTTGGCGACAAGGGCCACACCAAACAGCCCAAAATTCCACCAAGACCGGTCCGTCTGCATCCAAGACTTCTACTTGAAAGTCTGCATCTGTTACTTCAATGAATTTGCTCAACTCGATCTCCCCTTCAATACCTTTGCGTACTCCTGTCCATTATAAACCATCCCGGAAAGCGTTGTCAAAACCCAGCGGCCAATTCCTTAGTTGATCTATAAGAAAACATCCACGAAGAAGGCTGCCATCATGATCAATTGCATCAAGCCCTTGGCAAACGTACTCCCAACGAAAGCAACGATCGTGCCAAAAGCGACGTCAAAGGCTTTGTCTAAAGGACGATTTTGGAGTAATTCAAGCACTAGGACTAAGACAAAGGGAACAACCACAACCCCAAAGGGTGGGAAGACAAAGACTCCAATAAGGGCTCCCACCAACGATGCGAAAGTAGAAATCTTGCTAGCCCCATAACGCCTTACGACCACAACATTACTAAGTTGATCCACAACAAGAATCACTGCTGTGAAGAAAATCATAGTGGCCCATGTCAACCAACCCAGAGCCTGAGAACTGATAAAGAAGTGATAGACGACAACGCCCGCCCAGACCAAGGCCACGGATGGCACGATGGGGAGCACAATCCCTGCTAACCCAACAATAAAGCAAATGATGATGACAATCCACCAAAGAGCTTCCATAGGAGCCCACCTTCCACGCTACCTCACACCGCTTTTCTACATTATACATTTCCAACACAACACTGTCCATTTGCTGGTAAATATGCGTTTCTCACCTCGACGCAGGTGCATGGAAGCCCACCGTTGGGCGAATACTAAGGCAGAGGAGGTGCGGTATATGAAGAGAAGGAACCTGTTCTTAATCCTTGCAATCTTAGTGCTACTAGTTGGAGCAGGGGTGGTCACTAGTCTCTACGTCCAAGCTGGAAAGCATATCACGAGTTTTGAAGATGCAAGACCTTTGCCCGGTGCGGTGCTTTATGATCAGGATGGTGAAGTCATCAAACGCCTAGGAAAGGGAGGCGCGTATCTCCCTCTAGATGATACTCCCAAGGAGCTACAAAATGCTATAAAGTCCACCGAAAGTGCAAACTCCATCAAGAGCCGCCTTGCCACCCAAATTTTAAAGCCACAAGGGCTCTGGGCCAGACTACAACTGGCCATTTTGCCTTCTGTGTTGGAACGACGCTACTCCGAGCGGGAGCGCTTGGAGATCTACCTAAACAACGCTTACTTCGGAGAAGGGGCCTACGGTGTCGACGCGGCCAGCCAAACCTATTTCGCAAAGCGAGCTCGTGAGATTGACCTGGCAGAAAGCGCATTACTTGCCGCCCTAGCTCAGAACCCTGAGGATGCATCACCCTTCAAGCATCCTGACCGGGCTGAAGAAGAGAGAAATGCCGTTCTCG
>JAAZLY010000257.1 GCA_012799115.1 Bacillota bacterium | reverse complement strand
AT
This sequence comes from Bacillota bacterium, assembly GCA_012799115.1. GTDB lineage: Bacteria > Bacillota > Limnochordia > Darwinibacteriales > Darwinibacteriaceae > UBA5420. Next base: position 1,751 of record JAAZLY010000257.1, on the reverse strand, counting down.
ATTCCACTTGTAGTTAAAACCAAGTCCCCCAAGATAGGTAGGCATAGTTACAAGGGGCCAGGCGGTACTCTCTTCCGCCATCATAAGGGCCTGGGGAAAACGGGCAAAGATCTCTTCGTTGAGCTTGCGCAAAAAGGCGATACCCTCTAGGTTTTCCCGGCCACCCTTGGAGTTGGGATTCCATTCACCAGGTTCCCGCCCATAATCTAAATAGAGCATGGAGGCCACTGCATCCACCCTCAAACCATCCACATGAAAGACATCAAGCCAAAAGAGGGCATTGGAAATGAGGAAGCTTTGTACCTCTGTCTTGCCCAAATCAAAGTTGCTTGTACCCCAACCCTTGTTTTCAGCCCTTCTAGCTTCTTCATATTCGAAGCAGGGAGTTCCATCAAAGAGGCGGAGGCCTGGATCATCCTTTACGAAATGGCCTGGTACCCAGTCCAAAATAACGCCGATCCCCTTTTGGTGACAGCGGTCGATAAAGGCCATAAAGTCCCTAGGGTGCCCATGGCGACTTGTCGCCGCGAAGTATCCCATCACCTGGTATCCCCAGGAGCCATCAAAGGGATGTTCCATCATGGGCAAAAGTTCAATATGGGTGTATCCCATTTCTACCACATAATCGATTAATTCCTCTGTTAATTCTTGATAGCTATAGTAATCTTCATAACCATGCTGACGCCAGGAGCCCAGATGTACTTCATAGACGAGCATGGGCTCACGAAAATGATCGCCCCTGGCCTTTTGCTCCTGCCAGTATTGATCCTGCCACTGGTAGCTCGTCAGGTCGCAGAGCCGAGAGGCTGTTCTTGGTTTCTTCTCCATCCAAAAACCATATGGATCTGCTTTGAGCTGCAACGTCCCATAGTTGGTTAGAATCTCGTATTTATAACAATCCCCTTCTTTGAGACCAGGAACAAAGACGCTCCAGATACCCGACTCGGGCATTCTCTCTAGAGGATGTTTTCGACCATCCCATTGGTTAAAATCACCGACGACGGAGACCCTCTGTGCCCTAGGTGCCCACACCGAAAAACGTGCCCCTGCTTGTCCATCTTCCACACCTAAATGACCACCTAAAAAGGTGTAACTGCTGTAGTGCGTTCCCTGGTGGAATAAATAGCGATCAAATTCACTTCCCATACCGCTCCACGTCGTCATCGATGGGCTACCCCCTCTTCCCTAAGATCAATGGACTCAGCGCTTCAACCCAGACAAATGGACCCTTCATCGTCCCTAGATTCTTTGTTCCTTCACCATTGAGGTAGACGTTCCACTCCGTCTCGCCCCCTGGAATTTCCACCCTTACAGGAGTTCTGCCGGCATGAAAGAGGCAGACAATGGTCTCTAGACTATCGCCCCCGGCATGGGGACCAAGGACGTACCCTACCATATTCTGCTCTGGCAGACTTAAGAACCGGAGTTTCTCCCGGACCTCAGGACCCCGCCTGAGGCGAAAGGCTGGACGCTTTTTACGAAGCTCAATTAAGGCCCTGGTGTAGGCAAAAAGCTCAGCAAACTCTTCCTTCCGATCCCAGTCGATCTGGTTGACATGATCAGGCGACTGATAACTATTGGGATCTCCCCCCTTACTTCTGGCAAAATCCTGTCCACCATGGAGAAAGGGAATACCCTGGCTGGTGAGTAAAATGGCGTGGGCCAGTTTCATCATCCTCAGCCTCTCCCCTTCTTCTTCAGGGGCGGTTGTACAAAGGAGTTTATCCCAGAGGGTGAGGTTATCATGGGCT
>JAAZLY010000256.1 GCA_012799115.1 Bacillota bacterium | reverse complement strand
AAGGCCCTTATGCGCCTCTTGCAAGAACCCTTTGGAGAGATCAAGGAAGGTTCCGAGATCATCTACCAAGGCGAAGATGTCCTGGCTATGGACAAGAAGCGCCTGCAAAGGTACAGGGGTAATGATATCGCCATGATATTCCAAGACCCCATGACCTCGTTGAACCCCACGATGACCTGCGGAAAGCAGATCATGGAGAGCCTGATCTTGCACAAGAAGATAGGCAAAGAGGAAGCCCGGGCTGAGGCCATAGAAATGCTGAGATTAGTTGACATTCCGGATCCCGAAAAGAGAATGGACTCTTACCCCCATCAACTTTCAGGCGGAATGCGTCAGAGGGTGATGGTGGCAATCGCTTTATCCTGTCAACCGAAGATCCTTATCGCCGATGAGCCGACTACAGCCCTCGATGTAACGATTCAAGCTCAGATTCTCGAACTCTTGTCTGAACTAAAAGACAAGCTTGATACCGCTATCATCCTGGTTACCCACGATTTAGGTGTAGTAGCCAACTTGGCGGATCGCATTCAAGTGATGTACGCTGGACACATTGTGGAAAGAGGGCAAGCCTCTGAAGTCTTCTACAATCCTCAGCATCCCTATACCTGGGCTTTGCTCAGTTCTGTGCCGACTTTAGCGTCAGAGGCAAAACAGGAGCTGTACTCGTTGAAGGGAACCCCTCCTGATCTGATCTTGCCCTTAAACCACTGCCCCTTCGCAGCACGTTGTGAATATGCAATGACCATCTGTCGCCAGGCGATGCCTGAAGAAACGGGACTCAGTGATTCCCATAGGGTGTCATGTTGGCTCCAACATCCCTTAGCACCAGAAGTAAAGCCGTTTTATGGAAGGGAGGTCACGCGGCATGACAAACAAGTCTCAACCAACTAATCTGGTCGAGGTCAAGAACCTCTCGAAGTTCTTTTATCAGCGTCGCAGTGTAGTAAAGGCCGTCGATGATGTGTCCTTCTATATCCCACGGGGCGAAACCCTGGGACTAGTAGGCGAATCTGGTTGTGGTAAGACCACCTGTGGACGCACCTTGCTGAAACTCTATCCGGCCACATCAGGTCAGATTATCTATGATGGCAAGGACGTAACAGGTAACCTCTCCCGTAGGGAGTTGAAGGCCTTTAAGAAAAGTGCCCAGGTGATCTTTCAGGATCCCTACTCCTCCCTCGATCCCCGCATGACGATTGCGGAGATTGTGGCGGAGGGCATTGATGTCCACTTTAGCTATTCCCACAAGCAAAAGCATGACAAGGTCACAGAACTCTTGGCTGCGGTGGGACTGACGGAGGAGTTTGCTAATCGATTTGCACATGAACTTTCAGGTGGACAACGACAGCGGGTTGGGATCGCCCGGGCCTTGGCAGTCGATCCTGACTTCATCGTCTGTGATGAACCCATTTCGGCCTTGGATGTATCCATTCAGGCCCAAATCGTGAACCTACTCATTCGGTTACAGAAGGAACGGAATTTGACCTACCTGTTCATTTCCCATGATCTGTCCATGGTCAAACACATTTCGGATCGTATTGGCGTCATGTACCTGGGGAGCCTAGTGGAACTGGCCCCAAGTTTAGAGATGTTTGAAAAACCATTGCATCCGTATACGTCAGCTCTACTTTCTGCCATTCCTTCTGCTGATCCGGAACACGAAAGAACAAGAGAGCGTATCAGACTTCCTGGGGAAGTTCCGAGCGCCATGGACCCCCCTTCAGGGTGCAAGTTTAGAACACGTTGTCACTACGCCATCGATCTTTGTGCAGCCGAGGTTCCTACCCTCGATGAGGCCAAGTCAGGCCATTTTGTAGCCTGTCATCGATGGAAAGAGCTGGCAGGAGCGTTGGGGGAGGCGATTTGATGCTAAAATCGCAGACGATTGAGAAAATCCTTGATCTAGCCCTCGAACTCGGGGGAGACTTTGCAGAAGTCTACCAAGAAGATACAAGGCACAGTAACATCCGGGCCCTCCATGATCGGGTAGAAAGTAGTTCCTGTGGCCGCGAGAGTGGTATTGGCATCCGGATCTTCTCTGGCCTCAACTCAAGATACGCCTTTACCACCAATGAGAGCGAAGATAACCTTCTTCAACTTGTGCGGAACATGGCCCAGGGCCTCCCAAACCAGGGGAAAAGGAAGGTTCCCCTCGGGGATCCTACGATCTACGGCGAGGCCCACCCCATCCTAACCAAACCTCAGGATGTGGATTACGCCCGCCGCATGGAGGTCATCCGCCGGGCGACGTCCGCTGGGATGGCCTATGCACCGGAGATTGTTCAAGTCTCCGTGTCTTATCTGGATCTGGAACAGGATGTCCTCATCGCCAACTCAGAAGGAGTATTTGCCGAGGATACCCGTGTGAAGACTAGGATCTTGATTAGCGCCTATGCCCAGAATGAAAAGGGGTTACAGAGCGGCTACTTTGGCCCAGGTGCCATGCGAGGGTTTGAGTACTACGCTGATCTAGACATTGAGTGGTACGCTCAAGAAGCGGCCAGGGTAGCCGTAACGATGCTTGGTGCCGATAAGTGTCCTGGTGGTCAAATGAGCGTTGTTGTTGATAATGGCTTTGGAGGGCTGATGTTCCACGAAGCCTGCGGCCACAGCCTGGAAGCATCATCCGTCGCCAAAGGGACCTCCGAGTTCTCAGGGAAACTAGGCCAGCAAATTGCCTCGCCCCTGGTGACGTTAATTGATGATGGCACCCTTGCCAATGAATGGGGGTCCCTCTCCGTTGATGATGAAGGTCATCCAACGCAGAAGAACGTCTTGATCGAAAACGGGATTTTGAAGGGGTATATGATCGACAAGCTCAACGGAAGGCGTCTCCAGATGGAGCCCACTGGTTCGGCCCGGCGTCAATCCTACCGCTTCGCCCCCACATCGCGCATGACCAACACGTATATAGCCAATGGGCCCCATAGCAAAGAGGAGATTATCTCAAGTACAGATAGGGGCCTGTTCGTGAAGTATATTAATGGTGGGTCCGTAAATCCTGCTACAGGTGATTTCAACTTCAATGTAAGTGAAGCGTATCTGATCGAAGGAGGCAGGATTACCAAGCCGGTTCGAGGTGCCACTTTGATCGGTAACGGAGGCACTATCCTCCAACAGGTGGATATGGTGGGCGACAACCTCGAAATCCGCCAGGGTTATTGTTATGCCGGATCAGGAGCACTCTTCATTGGGGCCGGTCAACCCACCGTACGTGTGGCGGCGATGACTGTGGGAGGTGTAGAATAATGCTTGATACATTCCTT
>JAAZLY010000255.1 GCA_012799115.1 Bacillota bacterium | reverse complement strand
CCCGTCCGTTTATTCGAGTCTCTCACTGGGCCGTTACGATCCCAGGTTTGGCCATCTTTACGACAGTGATGTGCCTAAACTTGGTTGGTGATGGTCTGCGAGATGCCCTTGATCCACGCCTTAAGAACGTCGGTTAGATGATTTTCAGCCTTTGCCTTGTGCAAGGGCTTTTTTTAATTTCTTCCTTTGCCACCATGGCATAGCAGGAGAATTCACATGTGTCATGGAATTGTTAGCAAACCATGATGCTAGTGGAGGTGGTCAGAAGTTGCCTTGGATTATTGACGCGGATCCTGGGATCGATGATGCAGCCGCGATTATCACTTGTTTACGTCTAGGTTGTGATGTGGTGGCCATCAGCACAGTTCACGGTAACTCTCCGTTGGAAAACACATTGCAGAACGCACTGCGGCTGAAAGAACTCTGCGACAGCTCTGTTCCCGTTTATGCAGGCTGCTCTAGGGCGATCTTGGAGCCTAGGCGAAACGCCCCTGAGATTCATGGACGTGATGGAATGGGAGATTTGTCCTGGGGACCCCTGGGCAGCAAGCACGAAGTAGAACATGCGGTGGACATGATCATCGCTCAAAGTCATCTACATCCAGGGAGCCTCAGTATCTTGGCGGTGGGCCCCTTGACGAATCTGGCAGTTGCTCTAGTCAAGGACCCTTCTCTGGCCCAGCGTGTTAAGGAGCTTGTGATCATGGGGGGAACGAGTGGAGGTCGTGGCAACACAACGATTGTGGGGGAGTTTAACTTTGCCGCCGATCCTGAAGCGGCAGCAATTGTTCTCCAAGCAGGTATTCCCATTACATTGGTGCCCTGGGAGACGTGCTTAAAGAACCTAGTAACCTTAGAACAGCTACAGGAGGGAGGAGTCGAAGCTCTACATAACCCACTAGCGGAAGCGTTTTTAGCTATGACCGCAGAACTCTTGGATAGAACAGAAGGCGTGTTGGGTTATCGGGGATTTTTACTCTGTGATCTCTTGGCAGCGGCGGTAGTTATGGATCATGAGGTCATCACCGAGGCTGTGGATGTTTTTGCAGCTGTTGAAACAAGTGGCACCTATGGACGAGGTCTGACAGCAATCGATTATGCCAAGCTGAGCGGAGCCAAACCCAATGTCAATTTGGTCCTAGATGTTGATACCAAAAGGGTGGCCGCTTTGCTACGGCAGGCGTTGATTGCTTGAGACAGATAAACAACAAGGAGGGTTTTACATGAAACGCATTGGTTTCGTATTGGTGTTAGTGCTTTTGTTCAGTTCGGTTGTTAGTGCAGCTCCCCTCAAGGTTGCTCTTTTGATCAATGGCACCCTTGGAGATCGCTCCTTCTTTGACTCTGCCTATGATGGAATGTTGGCAGCAGAAAAGGAACTGGGTATCGAGTTCCTACTTATTGAGATGGGTTACGATCAAAGCGTGTGGGATCCTACCCTTGCAGACATTTCTGAGCAGAACTATGACGTCATTATTCTAGGTACCTGGCAAATGACGGAAAGTCTACAAGAGATCGCACCTTGGAACCCAGATAAGAAATTCATTATCTTCGACACCGAAGTGGACTATTCGCTGGGCAACTTGGACAACGTGTATTCCATCGTCTACAAGCAAAACGAAGGCTCGTTCTTGGCAGGCGCTTTGGCAGCCATGGTTACCACCTCTGATCTGCCCAAGGTTAATGCTGACAAGACCATTGGTTTCTTGGGCGGTATCGACATTCCGGTGATTAACGACTTCCTGGTCGGTTATATCGAGGGTGCCCTCTATATTGACCCAGAGATTAAGGTAGACATCTCCTACATTGGTAGCTTTGACGACTCCGCCAAGGGTAAGGAAATGGCTCTTGCCCAATATAATCGTGGCGTAGACATTGGCTTTAACGTTGCAGGTCAGGCTGGTCTTGGTCAACTCGACGCAGCTAAAGATACAGATCGCTGGGCCATCGGTGTAGACTCTGATCAGGCGCTCCTTTTTGCAGAGACCGATCCAGTGAAGGCTGACTTAATCGTAACGTCCATGCTAAAGCGGATTGATAACTCCCTCGTTCGTGCTCTAAAGATGCACCTTGAAGGCACCTTGCCCTACGGCCAAGCAGAAGCCCTTGGTTTGGCTGAAGAAGCCGTCGGTCTTGCGAATAACGAGTTCTATCAGAAACTAATTCCAGAAGAGTTCAGGAGTGAGCTCGAAATTCTTGCTGACAAAGTAAATCGTGGCGAAATTGAAGTGAGCACTGCCCTGGGTATGGACAACGCAACCCTCAACGCCCTAAGGGATTCTGTGCGCCCATAATTGCTCGTTTTGAGGGTGCGGCATTCTTGCTGCACCCTCATTTTTGCATAGGAGGCTTGATGTGTATGCAAAACTTGTTAGAAATGAAGGGCATCACCAAAGTATACCCGAATGGTGTTCTGGCCAACGACAAGGTTGATTTTAGCGTGCTCCCAGGTGAAATTCATGCTCTGGTAGGAGAAAATGGAGCCGGGAAGACGACGCTAATGAAGGTGCTCTTCGGCTTGGAAACGCCTGATGCTGGTGAAGTGTATTACAAAGGACAGCGTTTACAGGTAAGCTCTCCGCTACATGCCATTTCCAGCGGTATCGGCATGGTTCACCAGCACTTTATGTTAGCACCTTCTTTGACGGTGACAGAGAATCTTGTCTTAGGTGCGGAGCCCAGGAAGGGCCTCGCTTTCGACTGGAACACAGCCATCAAGACTGTGGAGGATCTCTCCAAGCGTTACAACCTGCACGTGGATCCTCGGGCGAGAGTTCGGGACATTCCCATTGGTATGCGCCAAAAGGTAGAGATCCTAAAAGCCCTGCTCAGAGGCGCAGAACTACTGGTGCTCGATGAGCCTACTGCGGTCTTGACTCCTCAGGAAACCGAAGAACTCTTCGTGGCCTTGGGTGAACTCAAGAGACAGGGACATACCATGATTTTCATCTCCCACAAACTGAATGAAGTTCGCCAGATAACGGATCGGGTCACGGTGATGCGTGGTGGTCGTTTAATCGGTGTGCGTAACACATCTGAGGTGACTGAGGCAGATATCTCACGTTTGATGGTGGGTAGGGATGTCATTCTCAAGATCACCAAGAGCCCTCCTACACCCGGGAAGAAGGTACTTGAGGTCAAGGATTTAAGCTACTTCACCACGGAAGGAAAACCCATTCTCAAGGACGTCTCATTTAATGTTCGAGCTGGTGAAATCCTGGGCATAGCTGGGGTAGAGGGTAATGGCCAAAGCGAACTTGTCGAGATTCTCACTGGCCTACGCATGCCCCATGCAGGACTCATTAGCATTTCTGGCCAGGAGATGACGTCTGCATCTCCCCGGCAAATGCGGGAGTTAGGGGTTGCCCATATTCCAGAAGATCGACTTCTGCATGGAGTTGCCGCCGATGCATCCATTGAAGAGAACCTGATCGCTGACAGGATACAAGAATCGGATTACACTGGCAAGATTTTCCTAAAGTCAAAAGCCATAGCGGAAAATGGCCAGAATCTGGTGGGCGAGTTTAATGTGGTGGCAAGGTCAGCAAAGACACCTGTAAAGATGCTCTCGGGGGGGAACATTCAAAAGGTTGTGGTGGCAAGGGAGTTTTCGTCAAGTCCAAGTATCGTTATTGCCAACCAACCGACAAGGGGTGTGGACGTTGGCGCGATAGAGTTCATCCACAAGAAGTTAGTGGAAATTTGCCGGTCTGGGGTTGCCGTTCTCCTCATCTCCGCTGACCTGAATGAAGTGATGAGTGTGAGCGATCGCCTATTAGTAGTCTACGGAGGACAAATTGTGGCGGCGTTCCCCGATGCAAGCGTCGTTAGTGAAGAGGAGTTGGGTCTGCATATGCTGGGAATCAAGACCCAGGAGGCTGCTTTGTTGAAGGAGGCATTGGCATGATCTCACGGGAGCTCATCTTTGAAATCGGGAGGACACTGATTGCCATTCTCTTGGCACTACTCCTCGGCTTTGTCATCATCTTACTTGTGAGTGAAGAGCCCTTTGAGGCCTTCGGGCATTTCGTGACAGGCCCCTTAACTACCACCAGACGAATTGGTAATTGGATCGAAGCGACAATTCCCCTGATCTTCACAGGTCTGGCTGTATCCATCGCCTTTCAGGCGGGACAGTTTAATATAGGGGCGGAAGGACAGCTCTTCTTTGGCGGTGTTGTGGCTACAATTGTAGCACTGAGCTTTCCTTTGCCAATGTATGTACACGTTTTAGTAGCTCTGCTTGGAGCCATGGTTGGAGGGGCAGTTGCTGGAGCCATTCCTGGGTTTATGAAGGCCAAGTGGGGAGCGAATGAGTTGGTATCCTCCTTGATGCTAAACTACGTCTTCTATCGTTTGGGACTTTATCTGATTAACCATCATTTTAGAGATCCTGCGGCAGGGGCCATGGTTTCTTACAGACTGCCAGAAACATCTTGGTTACAGTGGTTTTGGCTACCCACCAGAGTTCACTGGGGACTTTGGGTGGCACTGGCGGCCATTGCCTTTTGCTATCTTTTTGTCTACCGTACGAGATGGGGTTATGCACTTAGAATGACTGGCCTCAATAAGGATTTTGCCGCTTATGCAGGAATTAGCGTGACTGCGGTGATCATCTACTCGCAAGTCATTTCGGGAGCTATTGCAGGTTTAGCCGGAGCAGCTGATGTTCTGGGACTGTATCGGCGTTTTCAGTGGCAGATGTTGCCTGGCTATGGCTTCGACGGGATTATCATTGCCATTCTCGCTCGCAACCACCCCCTTGGAGTACCGATTGCAGCTCTCTTCTTGGCGTACATTCGCTCAGGGGCGAGTATCATGTCACGTATGACCGATGTTTCGGCCGAGATGGTAGCGATTATTCAGGGGATCATGATTTTGCTCGTGACCGCACGGGCTTTCTTGTCGAAGTGGCGCCATCGTGCGGTTGTAAAGGAGGCGACAAAGCATGAAGTCAATGCTTGAGGCAATCCTTTCAGTAGGTTTTGGTTATGCTGTGCTTCGGGTAACCACGCCCATCTTGTTTGCCGCGTTAGGAGCCGTAGTCTCCGAACGAGCGGGAGCAGTCAATATCGGGCTCGAGGGCTTGATGTTGATCTCTGCCGTAACAGGTGTCATGTTTAGTGCCTGGACGGGTAGTGCCTGGGTGGGTCTTTTGGCAGCTGTGGTTCTCTCCATATTGTTCGCCCTCTTCATGGGATACTTCCACATTAAGCTGGGGACAGATATGGTTCTAGCAGGCATAGCCCTCAATGTTATTGCCAGTGGTGGTACTGTCTTCGTTCTCTTTGTGGCAAGTGGCGATCGGGGTATCTCTAGTTCCTTGGCTAGTAAGGTGCTACCTACCATCAACTTGCCCCTGATTTCTCGAATTCCGATTCTCGGACCCATTCTCTCGGGTCACAATGTCCTGACGTATATCGCACTCTTCTCCGTCTTCGCGGTCTGGTATTTCCTTTACAAGACGCCGCTCGGTCTCCGCCTTCGTGCGGTGGGAGAAAGCCCAGATGCAGCCGATAGTGTCGGGATTAGTGTGGAAAGGATCCGTTTTCTTGCCCTGGGGATTAGTGGACTTCTAGCGGGATTTGGCGGGGCTCACCTCTCCATGGGGTATGTCTCGTGGTTTTCCAGGGATATGACAGCTGGTCGTGGTTTCATTGGTCTTGCAGCTTCAGCCCTTGGAGGAGTACATCCACTGGGAACCGCGCTCGCCTCTTTGTTCTTTGGGTTTGCCGACGCTCTGAGCAACTACATGCAGTCCTTAAGCATTCCTTCGGAGTTTGTGCAAATGATTCCGTATCTAGCCACCGTGATTGCCCTAGGCATTTTTGCCAGGCAACAGACGGCAAGGCGTCGTAAAGGGAAAAAACATGTTGTCGAGGGAGGATCCTGATGCCAAAACCGATTATCATTGATTGTGACCCAGGACATGATGACGCGATTGCTCTATTGCTGGCTTTCGCCAAACCAGAACTCGTAAGAGTCTTAGCTGTAACCATTGTCGCTGGTAACCAGACTCTAGAAAAGACTGTAAACAATGCCCTGAAAGTCCTTTCCTTTGCGGGTGTTCAGTGTGAGGTTGCTGCAGGCTATGATCGACCGTTGATGCGTCCACTCGAAATTGCCGATGCAGTTCATGGTGAGAGCGGTCTTGATGGTCCAGACCTGCCAGAACCCACGTTTGCTGCTTCGAAGCGGCATGGCGTTCAAGTTATGATTGATCAGATTCGTCAGTGCAAGGAGAAAGTGACGATTGTGCCCACTGGACCCTTGACTAACGTTGCAGCTGCACTCGTTGGGGCGCCTGATATCAAGCAAAACATTGAGCGAATTGTGCTCATGGGAGGAGCTGCTCGCGAGGGGAACTGGACTCCGGCGGCTGAGTTTAACATATTAGTGGATCCAGAAGCAGCTAGCATTGTGTTCCAGAGTGGAGTACCCATTACCATGATTGGGCTTGATGTGACGCATGAAGCACAGGTTATGGCCTCGGAAGTGGAATATCTCCTGAATTCTGGTAACAGGGTGGGAGTCATGGTGGGAGAGCTTTTAGAGTTCTTTGGCGAGTTCCACCAGACCATGGGTTTTGCAGGCATGCCTCTCCATGATCCCTTGGCCATGGCTACGGTCTTAGATCCGAACATCGTTGAGACCAAGCATCTGCCTGTCACCATTGAAACACAGGGCCTGTATACGACGGGGCGGACTGTGGTGGATTTCTATGGAGTGACCGGCAAGGAGCCGAATGTAGATGTGGCTCTCAAAGTCGACCGGGACCGCTTCGTGCAAATGGTGATTGATGCCATGCTTTCTTACGGAAGATGAGGAACCACTTTTAGTGCAAAGCATAGTATGGACTGTTGTAGTACTAGAGTACTAGGAGGTCTGTGCTATGCTTTCTGTTTTTAAGAAAGAAGATTGGTGGACGATTTGGTTAGGAGCGCTTTTCATTGGCGGAACAGCTTTCGGTCTCATCACCTTTATACTGAAGCTTCCGAAGTGGACGGCATGGCAGGACGCTCTGCCTGTCGATCTGATTGTACCTATCATTTTGTGGGGTTTGGGATTGGCGGCTGTGACCGCCCTTGCACTCAAAGTCATGGGGGAAGATGTAGGTAAGTATTTAAAGGCCTTCCCAGCTGTCTTTCTCCTGGCTGTCTTGGCCTTCTTGATCGGTAACCAGAGCACCCTATCGCACTATGGCTTCAACGATGTGATTTGGGCCTTGGTGCTGGGCATGTTGATCAGCAATCTGTGGAAAATACCGAACTGGATCGTGCCTGCCCTGCGTACCGAGCTTTTCATTAAGACGGGCTTAGTGCTTCTGGGCGCGGAAATTCTCTTCACTCGGGTTCTGTCTCTTGGATTACGTGGTCTGGGTGTTGGTTGGCTGGTTCCACCCATTCTCCTGATCTTCATGTATCTGTATGGAACCAAAGTGCTAAAGATGGAGAGCAAGGCCCTAGTAGCGACAGTGGCAACTTGTACATCGGTCTGCGGCGTTTCGGCTGCCATCGCGACAGGAGCCGCGGTTAAGGCCAAGAAAGAGGAGATCAGTGCTGCTATTTCAGTCTCACTGATCGTGACCGTATTGATGATGCTCGGTATGCCTGTTTTGATCCGTTGGATGGGTCTGAGTGAGGCTGTCGCAGGGGCTTGGATCGGGGGAACAGTAGACTCCACAGGTGCCGTAGTTGTGGCCGGGAGCATGGTGGGGCCGTTTGCCATGGAAGTATCGGCCATCGTGAAAATGCTGCAAAATGCCCTGATCGGCATTGTTGCCTTCTGTTGGGCGCTCTTCTTTGTCACACGAGTTGAACAGGAACCAGGGACAGAAAGACTCAAAATTCGTGAAATTTGGCTCCGTTTCCCCAAGTTTATCTTAGGTTTCGTTGGGGCATCCCTCTTAACATCCTTCGTGCTGGTACCTATGATGGGGCAAGGAGAGGTTGAAGGTATCTTAAAAATAACGGCTACAATCCGTAGTTGGCTCTTCGCCCTTGCCTTTGTAGCCATTGGTTTACAATCACGCTTCGTTAATCTGAAGCAAGTATTTACCGGGCAGCCAACGGTCAAACTGCATCTGGTGGGTCAGACTGTGAACATTATTCTTACGCTACTTGCATCCCTATTCTTCTTCCGCGGCTTCTAGTTACTACCAGGTAATCAGATAACGCAGGAACAGTTCGTTGTCTTGTTGATGAACGGATAGCAACTGAATAGTCTCAGGACTGGTTAATACATGGTCGCCAACACTTAAGCCTAGGTCTGTGCGTTTGCCAATGAGACTAGGGTGCAATGTGAGAAAGAGCTCATCGAGGAGCATGGCCTCCATGAATTGGTAATTGACGCTCGGACCGCCTTCAAGGAGGAGGCTCTGCACCCCATACTTCTCACTAAGTAAGGCTACGATGGAGTGGGGGTCCGGGTTTCCCATGATCTCTACGTGAGCTTGCTCGTGGATGGCCAAGGGAAGATGCTTGGCACCTTCGGCGGTGGTGAGAATGATCGGTGGTCTTGGGGCTTTCGTGAAAACTGAGCTAGAAGCATCTAAATTGCCGCTTCGAGTCAGGAGCACAGTGAGGGGTTGGCTTGCCAGCCCCTTATTTTCCCGCAAAGGTTCGAGATGAGAAGGCACGCCAAGGTAATACGGATGGAGCCTTATGGTGTTGCCACCTGCTAGGACGGCATCAAAGTGACTGCGTATGACCCCCATGGTCCGACGATCAAAGGGGCTACCGAGACTAGCTGGCTGGGTGCCATCTGCGGTGACTTTACCATCTAAGGACGTGACCATATTACAGGCTACAAAAGGCCGATCGACAGGTTTCGCGTATCGAAGATCTTGATAAAAGTGATGAAGCACGAGAACACCTCCAGTAAAGATGGTTTACTATCGAACCGGAATCATACGTAGATCAACCTGGACCAGTCCCTGCGAAGAAAGAGACTCTTAGCACACTTTTGCAGGTATGCCAAGAGTCTCGTCTAGTCAAGCTTGGTTCACGTTCATCCTTAGAAGCCAGTATTTGTGGCGACAAAGACATCTACGCCTTTACGTAGGTTAGCCGCCCACTTTTCTGCGAGCTGGGCACGTGTTGCTTTGTTAGCATTAGCGTGATATTGATCAACCGTCAAGATGAATTGATCCTTCACATAGATGTCATTTCCCTGAACCCTAACATCAGCCCCTGACAAACCGTCTTGCTCTTGACCCGCATCCACCCATACCTGGAAGGCTTTGGTGATGTTTTCCCAAATTGTGCTGATCTTGTCATAGGGAACTGCATTGCCTTCGTAACGATAGAGGAAGAAGTTCACGCCGGTTCCTGGAATGTCAACAGGAACGCCTTGGGCCAGTACTGTTCCACTCAACATTGCGACTAAAGCGATAACCAAAAGAAAGTTAAACTTACGCACTTGCATTCCACCACCTTGTTGTGATATAGTTCATACAGTAACAATTCTAGTTTCGCCGGGAAAATCCTTTTAAGCGGCAGGACGAAAAATTGTTGTGAAAAGAGTTGACAACCGTTTTAAGTGCTGGTATACTTTTAAATTGTCTGGACCACATAATTTCATTCAAATTCGGGCGAATAGCTCAGCTGGGAGAGCACCTGCCTTACAAGCAGGGGGTCACAGGTTCGAGCCCTGTTTCGCCCACCAAGCGGCAGTAGCTCAATTGGTAGAGCATCGCGT
>JAAZLY010000254.1 GCA_012799115.1 Bacillota bacterium | reverse complement strand
TGTACTTAACGATCCTCTACTTTATCATTTTCGCCTTTCGGAACTTCTCGGAGCCGAAGATCATGGGTGACTCAGTGGGTCTTCATCCACTTATTATGATCCTCGCTATATACGGAGGTATTGTCTTTTTCGGTGTGACCGGAATCGTCGCTGGACCTGTTATTGCCATCATCATTCGTGCAACGACTGCTTCTGGTTTGTTTAAGTGGCCCCTCTACTCCGAGGAGTAATCTCTGTACGCTCGATTAAGGTCCCTACATAAAAGGGGCCTTTTTTTTGTACACTAAACGAAATACCGTATGCTAAAAAGGAGACTCCCTGATGCCAGCACTGCCACTAAGTGTGACCATGCTTGCAGTCGTCACTGTACTGCTTTTCTTGGGTCTCGGGCAAAGGATCCTAGACAATATGCGGCTTACAGATCGTACCGCAATCTTGATCCTACTTCTCATGATCGTCGGTCACTTCTTGCCCACCGTGTCCCTTAGCCCCTACCTTGCCATTAATCTTGGAGGTTTCATTCCCATTGGGGTTGTTGTTTATCTCTTGATGACTACTTCGCGGGTTGAACAAAGGCGAGCGGGGATTGTCAGTTTGCTTACCGCCCTCATCATCCTCCTTACTGACAAGTTCCTTCCCCTTCAGCCCGGCCTACTTGATCCCCTATATAGTGGAGGTATCTTTGCAGGCCTGCTAGCCTCCTTCATGGGTCATTCAAGACGAGGTGCCTTTATTGCGGGAATGGTTGGAGTCTTGGCGGTAGACGTCGTTGCCATTTGCGAGCTCTGGTTCCGAGGGGTCAAAGAGCGAATCACTGTCGGCGGCGGCGGGATCTTCTCAAGTATGGTGATCAGCTCTTTCTTGGCGGTTGTTGTAGCAGAAATAATAGGAGAGGTTCGGGAAAGAATCAAACTAGGAGGCGATGAATCTGGCTAAGCAGATTGTATTACTTCTAGCTTGTGGTCTTCTTCTATTTGGGCCATCGACCGTGGCCTTCGCCACTGAAGATATCTGGGGTGGTTTTCTCCCCATGGGTGAGTATTACACGATGCTCGACCCCGAAGGTAATGTTCTCCTGGAAACGGGAAGAGAGATCTATCTACAAGACCAATACCTCACATCGGACAACTCTCTTTATGAGGTTGTGGAAATCGATGAAGAGAATAAGACAGCCCGAACGAAATTAGTAGAGAAAGTCCAGCTAGAAATCATCTCCATAAACAGACTACGACGAGAGCTCGGCCTTACTGTGATTGAGGCGGCCAAGAATGGTTCAAAGGGAAGAATCGCCCTCTACCATACGCACAATGCGGAGAGCTACGTGCCAACAGATGGGGCAGACAGCATCTATGGTCGGGGCGGAATTCATCATGTTGGCCAAGTATTTGCAGATAGCCTTGCCGAGCGAGGGATCACCGTTGATTACTCCAACGCCCTACATCTTCCCCATGATCGAGGCGCCTATCGGCGTTCGAGGGAAACAGTGTTGGAACTCCTCGCTAGTCATCCTGATGCGATTTTTGACATTCATCGAGATGCGGCTCCACAATCGGCGTACGCCATAGAACTGCAAGATGAATGGATGACTCAAGTCCACTTTGTGGTGGGTAGGCAAAACCAGAACTTAGGGGTGAATCGGAAATACGCGCAGTCGCTCAAAGCCATAGCCGATGAAATGTATCCTGGGCTGGTAAAGGGCATCTTCTATGGCAGAGGCAACTACAATCAAGACTTAAGCCCCCTCAGTCTGCTTCTCGAAGCCGGTGCCCATACCAACAGTCGACCTGCAGCCGAACGGGGAATTAGCCTGTTCGCCGAAGTAGTTGATCATTATTTTTACGGACCCACGGCGGAAGCGGCTGGTCATGAACAGGGTGCTGTCGCTTCCCGCAGTATTCTGGGAGTCCTTGGTTTCACCATCACTTTGAGTGTTGTCATCTATGTAATCAACACTGGGGGATTTGGACCCGCCTGGGAGCGCGCTACAGCCTTACTACGGCGTCGTAGGTTAAAGTGAAGGTAATTCATGCTCGATTCGTTTTCGCCCTGCAAAAGAGCAGTATTTGCGGTAACCAGATGACCTGGCTATAGCCACCACTTCTTCCCAACGATCACCTACGTCGGAAGGGATGTGAGCGTCTGACGCTATAGTAATGGGTATGTTGAGACTCGCTGCTTGTTGGATTAGGTTCCGGTGAGGATAGATCTCCGCAACGGGTTTACGAATTCCGGCACTACTTACCTCTATGGCTAGGTTCATCTCGCCCACCAGCTGAAGAAGGCTCGCCCATTCGACATCTAGACTTGTTTTCGCCCGGTGTCCGAATACCTTGATCACATCAAGATGTGCAAGTACATCAAATACCTTGGA
>JAAZLY010000253.1 GCA_012799115.1 Bacillota bacterium | reverse complement strand
CTTTTTAAAGAAGACCCGAGATCTATTTACTCATACGTACGTTTAGCGATAGCGCGGCAAGAATTGCCTTTGCCCTATCAGGCACAAAACACTATAATGGACGTAATTACTATTGTTTTTAATTGGAGGTACACCGTGAACAAAGCAATTACCATTGGATTGATTGGCTTGATGCTCTTTCTTGGAATTCAAGCCGCTAAAGAGACTCCTGCAGGAGAGCTCGCAGACTATGTAAGTTTCACCGGTACCATCGCAGAACTCAGAGATGATGCAATCCTGGTCCATGAGGCTGGAAATGAAGAAAATGCGATGATCTTCGGCATGACCAAGGACACATTACTTCTCGACGAACGTAGTCGAGACAGCCTTGACGCTGACGGGTTTGAGATCGGACAGGAAATCACGGCTTATTACCGGGAAGATGCGCCTATGGCCTTAAGCTACCCGGCCTTGATGAACCCCGATGTCTTGATTCGACGCTCTTCTGAGGATCGTGGCTTTGTCCATGTGGCCGCCTTCGACGATACCCTCACCAGCAGTGATGGCAAGCTCAAAATCGTCTTAGGTGCTGGTATGGAACTCTGTGATCGCAATGGAAAGCCCGTCACTAGTCTCGCCGGAAAGAACCTTGTTGTTTTTTACGCAGACTCGACCCGGAGTATACCGGCCCAAACGACACCAGAAAAGATCATTGTCTTTTAAATGCGGAAGCGGTTAGGCACAAATCACCTAACCGCTTTGTTCTAGCTATCCCTTAAAGCATCTACCGGCGGAAGCTTAGCAGCTTGTAGAGCTGGGTAGAACCCAAAGACTTGGCCCATCACAAGGGCCAAGGCAACAGATAATAAAGCTGCAAGAGGATGTAGTCCTCCTAAATCCGTAAGCCGGGGATACGTTATCTCCTGCACAAGCATGGTGATGAGCCTATCAGCCGTAAGTGAAGCCCCAAGAAGACCGAGCAAAGCACCTAATGCCGAAAACACAAAAGACTCGTTCAAAACCTGCCTGATAATCAATCCCCTAGATGCACCAAGGGCTTTTCTCAAACCAATTTCCTTCGTTCTCTCCACCACACTAACAAGCATGATGCTCAAGATGCCAATGGCACTGATCAGAATAGATATGAAGGCGAATGCCCCTAGAAACAGCGTAATCATGTTGATTTGCTCCGATAGATAGCGTGTGGAATCTAAAAAGTACTCTCCGGTGACTTCCATTCCATCCATGGATCGATCGGGTAACAGGACTTGGGCATCCGCTACAGCCTCATACACCTGACCTTCCTTGGCACGAATGAAGATCTCCATGTATAGACGTTCATCTTGTCCTTCAGTGAGCCAGGCTGGCTGGGCTGTCCCGACGGGAAAGATCATGTTCGCTTGGGGAACAAAAAAACCCAAGAACGGTGACTGCGGCCTGTAGACTCCAATCACCTCATAATCCACTAAAGACTCGCCAAGTTCGCCGAGCTGAATCGTTTTTCCCAGGGCGGATTGATGGGGAAACAGCTGGTTGGCGATAACTTCAGAAATTAAGACTACTTTGTTTTTTTGCTCCTGGTCTGCAATAGTAAAGAACTGTCCTTCAACCAGCTCTAAAGCCATGCCTTGCGCGTAACCAACCGTTGCTTCAGCAGGATTCAACACCCGGTAGGCAACTCCATCTACCACGATATTTCGCTCCCATTGGCTTTGGAAAATGAAAGCCGTGTCGATGTATTCACTCTCTTCTAGTTTTGCGATATCAGTCAGACGCATATTGCTTGCTGAGCGTACCATCATCGTTCCATCGTCAAACTCCTCCTGCTGCGAGACAGAGATCTTGGCCAGGGAATCACCCAGTGTCTGCTTTACCCCGCCAAGGGCACCTGTGGCTTGGAAGTTCAGGGAAAGAATGATGGCCACAATCCACACCCCTAAACCCATTTGGATAATCGTCAAAAGGGAGCGTAGGGGTCTTTTTGTCATGATCCGCGCTGTAAACTTGAGGGTTTCCATCTAAATCACTCCCCTAATCTGTCCGTAATGCATCCACCGGATTCGTTCGCGAGCCCAGATAGGCTGGGTATACTCCAAAAAAGAGGCTGACCACAAGACCCAGGACAACACCCAAGAGCACACGTGTACCCCATAGACCAGGGCTAAAGAACGCACCCAGGGCTTGTTTTAGAATCTTCTCCAGGCCAAGGGAGAGTATGATCCCAAAAAGCGACCCTATGACTCCGAGAGTCATAGCCTCGATCATAAACTGTCTAAATACCATCTGGCGAGAACTACCTAGAGCTATGGATAGCCCAACAGACTTCGTACGTTTCAGCACGCGAGCTAACATAAGGTTCAAAATATTGATCACCGCGATGACCAATCCTATGGAAGCAAGAACACCGATTAGAAGGGCATAGCGCTGCATTTGTCTCTGTGACTCCTGGAACTGCACCAGTGAGCTCGCCAGAGCTACCTGATCACCCCAAATCAGCTGGGCTCCGCTTGTAGCAATCTCCAGGGCCTTGGGAATATCTACCCCGACATCAAGCCCAATGGAGACGTTACTAAATCGCATTTGACCTTCTTCCCCCGGCGTCGCGTAGGGAGCCAGAGTAATGGGAGCATAGACCATCCGTGAACTACCACGAAAACCTCGACGTTCTTCCTCTGGCTGTTCAAGTACACCAATAACGGTATAGTCCATCGTCTCTTCGTCAAAGATAGCCATGGGAATGACCTGGCCCACAGGATCGTCATCACCAAAGAGTTCGGTTGCGATACCTAACGGCAAGACGATCACCGGATTCTTGTTTTTGACGTCATCAGCGAGGAAGAAGTTGCCCCTTTGTAGCTTCGAACCGTTGAACTCGAAATACTCGGGTGTGGTCCCCATTATAAATAGCTGATTGGCTCCAAAGAACCAAGGGGATGCAGATTCGTCAGAGTCCTCCTCGGGCAAAAGCGGGGTCGTAGCGGACCAATGTGTCTCTACGTAAGCGTGCATAGTAGCAGGGAGGTGTGCCTGCAACTCGTCTAGTTCCTCCAAGCTTGTACTCCAGTTCACGCTGTCCACATCGGAACCGATGAGGGTTAGAGGTGCTCCTTCCCTTCGGATCGCCTCCATCTTCCCCATCACCTCTAAGGTGCGAAAGTGTTCTGCCTGCTCATTCGCACGATACTGTTGACCCACAGATAACACCATGGATAACACGGTGATAATCACTCCGACACCCAAAGCGATGGCTAGAACTACTAGTATCGACTCAAGAAGTTGTCGTTTGGAATGGCGCACCGACCATTTGAATTGATCCCACAATGCCAAGTTCTCACCCCCTATTGAATGACCTGAAAGACTAGGGTTCTCACATCACGACCACACACATTCCACAAGTTGAGAATGCTCTGGGCTAGGGACATCGATTCGTGAGCATAGTCCAGCTCAGCTCGGTTAAGATCCAAGGCGGTGTCCTCAACTTGAAGAAGAGTTACTAGACCGGCATCATACTGTCTATGGCGCAGAGCCAGATCCTCTCTGACCTCCCCTAGATGATCTGCCTTAAGCTTCTTTCTATCCTGAGCGGCCCTTACCCCTTGCACGGCGCCTCGTAGTTCAGTCATTAAGGATGTTTCCACATTCTCCAACGCATGTTCCCCTTTGGCAACCGCGAGTTCTAGTTCTTCTAGAATGACATTTCGAGGATACAAAGTCTTGGTGGCACTCAGGCCAATGGACCAGCCCCAAGGATCCTGGCCCGTCGACTCCGAGGAAGGATTCAGGGAAATCGCACCATTCGCATTCACATCCCAACCTCTACTCCTGCGTTCTAAAGCGAGCTTTTCTTGCGCAGTCTCAAGTGCAGTTCTTGCTTCCCGCAGCGCGATACTCGAAGCAAACATGTCTTCCTGGAGCACTTCTTCATCGAGCTGGATGTTGAGCTCTTGTACAACAAAGACCGGATCATACGTGATCCCCGAGGTACCTAGGATGGTTGCCAAGCGAAGCTGCAGTGTTTCAATCTTCTCTGCTCCTAGGGCTAAGGTTGCATGTTGATCGCGAATCTCCTTGCGCAGCTCCAAATCGTCATAATCTGGAGTTTGACGCGCCGCCTCAAGCATCGTCTCCAAGTATCCTAAACGGGCTTCTTCGTAGCTCTGAAGATCAAGTTTCTGTCGAAGCTCAATAAGTGTATCGACGGTCTGAAGAACTAGGTTGTTTACTTGCTTCTGTCGATTCTCTTCGGGGCTAGGTCCACCACTGGATGTCTCGGACACACTGAAGAACTGATAATCGAGGTTTAGGCTCCCCGATGGTGTAACCTGAACACCTTTGTCATGCATTCCCAGGGTCACCTTGCCACTTAAATCGAGGTTGTCTCCCAAAGGCATGGACATTGTCAGAGTCCCTTTTGGCCCTTGAATGTGACCATCTGCTACACTGACCGGATCAGTCCTTAAGACCACTTGTGGATGCTTCTTTAGTGCCTCTTTTTGTTCAAACAGATCTTGCTCCCACAAAAACAAAGCGTGGCTCGCGTTTTGCGCCAGAGCAAGCCGGTGTGCTTCTTCCAGGGTGATGGGTGTTGTAGCGGCCCAGCTAACCGGGGAGAAGACAAGTAAGGCAATTACGATTACAAGGCTGAAACTTGCGCGGTACTTAGTCTTCATCTACTTCACCTAGTTCCTCCTGGACACCGATCGTCTGCAAGAGCTTGATCCTAGCATCTGTGTAAAGGGATAAATCTGCACTATATTGCTCCTCGAGGCTGGCCAGTTTTTCTTGCTGGGCCACAATTTGCGCGTTACTCAAGACACCGGCGGCGTACTTACTCTCCTCAGCTTTTAAAGCCTGCCGTTCCAATTTGATCGTTCGTTCTGACATTTCCAGATTATGCACCTGGTTCTGCAGAGCGAGGTAGTCTCCGCGGATTCTAAAATAGAGGGCTTGCTCAGCCTGCCTAAGCTCGATTTCAGCCTTTTTCTCCCTTGTAATGGCCTCTTCTAGTTCCACTCTCGGTGTGAAGGGGCTCTGGGCAACAAGGACCCCTTCTCTGGCCTTCTGAAGCGCCTCTTTGGCCCTGGTCACGCCGGGGTCTAATTCCAGGGCCCGAGCATAGCAGTCTTCCAGGCTATAGCTGAAGGGAACAAAGTCCAGCAAGAGTCGTTCGCTTAGAACAACCTGCTGTTCAAGGGGTAAGCCTAGAACAGAGTTAAATTGCATACGCTGGGTCTCTAAATCAATCACAGCTTTGCTGTGACGGTGCTCGGCATCAAAAAGGCTATTCTGGGCGCGCTCGATGTCGAGGGTAGAGAGGAGTCCGGCCTTGTACTTGTTTTCATCCATGGCCAATTGGCTGGCGGCACGTTCCAGGGCAACCTTCGCATTTTCCACAAGAGCTTCACTTTTCAGCAGTTGTTGGTAACTAGAGCGAACTTGCTCCCGCAAGTCACTGCGCTTTTCTGCGTAGAGCTCCTGGGCTTTTTCCCATTCCTCTTCGGCCTCTTTCAACATATCTTCATCGCCGACAATTTGAGCCCTATCGAGCTTGGCCTTTGCCCCCTGCCACTCGAGTGTGGCGATTTGAAAATCAAGATTCTCCTCAAGGGCAATCTCAACCGCTTCCTCTACGCCGAGCTCCAATACTTCGGCACTTGCCTGGGCAAAAAAACCCAGAAGCAAGCTAACGAGAAGTACGGTTAGATAAAACACCTTGGTCTCTCTGTTGCGCATTTCGCTTCCTCCCTTAGGCCTCTTTTTTGATCTCGGCTATGGCCTGGTCTTCAACGATGGCGCCGTCTCGCAGCTTGATCAAACGCTTGCCATAGGTACTTATGCTAGGATCATGGGTGACAATAACTACAGTCGTTCCCTGTGCATTTAGATCCTGCAGAATATTCATGATCTCGGCTCCCTGGTCGGTAGCCAGGTTACCGGTGGGTTCATCCGCGAGAATCAAAGTCGGATTGTTAGCTAAAGCCCGGGCGATAGCAACCCTCTGCTGTTCTCCACCTGAGAGCTGGGTGGGTAAGTGCTTCAAACGATGCCCCATCCCTACGCTAGCCAGGAGTTCCTCTGCCCGCCTGATCCTTTCCGATCTTGGCTTGCCCGCATACATAAGAGGTACCATCACATTCTCTAGGGCACTGAGCTCAGGAAATAAGTTATAGCTCTGGAAGATGAAGCCAAAATGGCGATTGCGGACTTGGGCAAGTTCCTTATCCCGTAGCTGGGTGATATCTACATCTTCCAAGTAGTAACTACCAGAACTCGGTTGGTCTAGAACTCCCAGGATGTTAAGCAAGGTTGATTTGCCTGAGCCGGAAGGACCCATGATCGACAAAAACTCGCCCCTTTGGATTGTAAGGTGAATGTCGTCTAGAGCACGGATCTCAACATCGCCCATGAAATATTCCCTAGTGATCGCCTCTAACCTAATCACAGCTTATGCCCTCCTTCAGGCAAGATTTGGATCTCGTCTAGATGTCTAAATGCGTCATAGGTACTGATAATCACTTCTTCACCAAACTCTAGGCCGCGTAAGACTTGCACTGAATTGCCCTGCAGAAGACCGAACTGTACATCTCGTTTACGGGCCTGATTGCCATCAATAACATAGACAAAGAGTTGCTGACCGCTCGTTAAATAGGCTCCCCGGGGAAGGTAAAGGCTGTCTTTGTGTAACTGCAAATGGATGTTCGCGGTCACTTGACTATTTGGTCTCAGATGGGAAACCTCTTCTAAAAAATCGACTCTTACCAATACGGTGGGACCATCTGTCCCTTGCTTGGCTTGGGGAGCGATATACGTGACTTCACCTTGATAGGCTGTCTGCCCCAGAGTGATATCAGTCTGGGTACCTATCCCAAAACGTTCTGTCTGGCCAGGGGCTACCTGTAGCTCCACAACTTGGCTCGTTAAATCAGCTAACTCACCGAGGTCCTGGTGCGCTGTAACAATGCGATTAGCGGGGAGTTTGAGAGAGAGAATCCTCCCGGTGAAAGCCGCTGTGACCGTAAAGTTGGCCATCTTTTCCTGAGCCTTGGCGAGCTTTTCTTCACTAATGGCAATTGTTTTGTTAATCGCAGCTTGATCCGCCTCATGTTTACGACTCAGGAGCTCAAGCTCGCGCTCACTTTGGGCGATCCTACGCCGAGCAGTCTCCACGTCTTGCTCCGCTCTTTCCAATTCCACTCTGGCAATGGACCCATAACTATAGAGAATCCTCTGCAGCTCGAGCTGATCCTCCGCCTGCTTCAGCTGTTCTTGGGCATCCAGAACCTTGACACGTTCTGCCTCCATTTCGAGCTCTTGGTCCACTCCCAACTGGGCAAGCTTTGCCCTCGCCTCTCCAAGTTCTGTTTCAGCCGCATTTCTTTCCGCGACAGCCTCCTCTGAGTACAGACGCAAAAGGGGCTGGCCTTCCTCCACGTCTTGCCCTTCTTGAACATAAACTTCCTCAATGCTACCGGCGATCTTCGGCTCAATGGAAACAACCTGCCTCGGAGTAATCGTTCCCCGCACCGAGAGAGTCTCCAAGAAATCCTGCGTTCCAACGGAAGCGAATGTATAGAAGTTTAGCGTAAACTTCTCTTGTTTTGGCACAAAAAAATAAAAGGCACCATAGGCAATAAGGCCAATGGCAAGGATTGCGAAGATGATCAGACTGAACTGTTTCTTGGCCCCAGATGGCTTATGCTTCTTCTGCTGCTTCCGAAGACGTTCTGGCACGATGGGTTCGTTCATTTGTTGACCTCCTCAGGGACACATGCGCTTCTCCCAAGTGTTTTCTCCAAAGGGTTTTCCTTTCCTGTTGTGAATTGCTGGATACGAGGGGTTTTTCCTGTTATTACCTTTCCACAAAATGGATTTCTTTCCTGCATAAATATGGATTCGTTCTCTCTGCCTCAAAATGACCGTACTAAAAAAGAGACAGGACACTGGGTCTTGTCTCGGGGGCTCGCGCTCCCTTTTACTAGATCAGATTCAGGTAGTCGCGCCGTCCATCCACGATGGCATAAATGATCACGGATTTTTCTTCTTCATTGACTTTATAGAACACAAGATGTCGCTCAACAATCAACACCCTATAACCCTGGTTCTTCAAGATAGAGTATCTGGGTCTGTTTCCCGACTCAGGAAAGTATTCGAGCTGCAATATAGCGGTTTCGAGTTTATCTAGATACGCTAAGGCAAGATCCACATCGCCAGAGTCAGCGGCGATGTAGAACACAAGATCTCTGAGCTGTTCTTCAGCCTTGTCCGTCCGTAAAACTCTATACTTCATCGCCTTTTCTTTCTAGTAGGGATGCGCGCAACTGGTCAAAGGATTCCGCAATCGGTGCTACCCGTCCGCCCTTAACATCTGCTTCCGCTTCGGAGAGGGCACGTAGTAGTTCCAACTCGGCTTTCATTTGAAAGTAGTCCTGCAACCCAAGGACCGCTGTATCACCTCGTCCATTTACAGTAATGATTACAGCACTCCTCGATTCCCTACATTGGCGAGAAATCTCACTATAATGATTGCGCAAATCTGCCGATGGTCTAATAATCGTATCCACCCTATCACCTCACCAAAGTTTTGCTAGTCAAATTATATCATCCAACGACTATGTTGTCGATTAAAAAGAGACAGGACACTGGGCCCTGTCTCTCCTCTTCGCTTGTTTTAGGCTAGAATCTCTTCAATCTTCTCCAGCGTCTCTGTACTCAAGGTCACATTCACTGCTTTGCAATTGGCCTCAATCTGCTCTGGGCGGGATGCCCCAACCAAGGCACTAGCTACATTTGGTTGGCGAAGCGTCCATGCTAAAGCCATCTCAGCAAAGGATACTCCGAGCTCTCCAGCCAAGTCCTCGAGGGCGTCAACCTTCGACATCACCCCAGAGGCAATCAGATCCTGAAGCGAATTGCTGATCTCTGGATTGGAAGCCCTTGTTCCTGCAGGAATCTGGCCACCACGATATTTACCCGTCAATACTCCTTGAGCTAGGGGAGAAAAGACAATCTGACCAATTCCATACTTTTCACTGACCGGAATAATCTCCGGTTCAATGTAGCGATTAATCATGTTGTACACAGGTTGGTTGACTACAATGCGATCAAGCAAGTAGCGATCCGCCACAGCAACCGCTTCTTCGATCTGTGCTGCAGTCCACTGGCTCACGCCAGCGTACAGCACCTTGCCTTGGCGAATCAGATCATCGATAGTGCGAAGCGTCTCCTCCACCGGAGCTTCTGGGTCATAGCGATGACAGTAGAAAATGTCTACGTAATCTAGTTCCATCCGCTTCAGGCTCGCATGGAGCTGCTCGAAGATGTGCTTCCGGGACAAGCCGCGGTCGTTTGGACCATCACCCATCGGCCAGAAAGCTTTAGTGGTAATCACATAGGATTCCCGAGGGAAAACCCGAAGAGCCTTGGACATTACGATCTCCCCTTGACCCCGCTCATAGACATTGGCAGAGTCAAAAGAGTTGATGCCTAGTTCGTAGGCCCGCTGAATTGTTTTTGTTGCAGTATCATCTTCAACGGACTTACCATACGTCAACCAACTTCCAAGGGATATTTCACTGACTTTGAGACCCGAACGACCCAGTCTACGATACTTCACGCAATCATCTCCTTTTTTAAGTATCCGCAAAAGCGGTGGAAAGCATCAATTTTATTCTGTTCAGCTGGTTT
>JAAZLY010000252.1 GCA_012799115.1 Bacillota bacterium | reverse complement strand
TCATTCATCGACTCAAGTACCCAGCAAACGAAGGCGACCAACGCTTCCAGGTGGGAATGTTGGCCTCCGTTAGATACTCTTCGTAAAAGAGTGGACGTTGAAGAAGGTTCCTAGAATGGAAGTTTCCCCCAACTAGTATGCATTCTATTTCCGTGTTTGTAGTGTACAGACCGCAGGAAACGTCACACAAGACTCGGTCCATTACCAAGATGCGGTACTTGATTGAACCGAACATGTGTGCTATTATTAAGTTGCCCGATCGATGGACACTTTAGTTCACGATGCTTTTCCATCATCCGGAAGGGAGGTTTAAGGAGCGGATTGGAGCATACCACGAGAGACAAGAGCTACATTGCAATTGATCTAAAGTCCTTCTACGCTTCGGTCGAATGCAAAGAACGAGGACTCGATCCCCTGACAACCAATCTTGTTGTGGCCGATAACAGTCGCACCGAGAAAACAATTTGCCTGGCTGTTTCCCCCTCCCTTAAGGCCTATGGAATATCTGGTAGGGCTCGGCTTTTTGAAGTGGTTCAAAGGGTCCGGGAAGTCAATAGGGCGCGCCTAGCACATTTGCGCAAGACCACCAGAAGGGGCTTTTCCGGCTCATCCTATGACAGTGTCCAGCTAAAATCCTCGCCCGATCTAGCCGTAGACTATATAGCCGCCCCACCTCGCATGGCCCATTACATCGCCTACAGTACACAAATCTACAACGTCTACTTGAAATACGTGGCTCCAGAAGACATCCACGTGTACTCCATTGACGAGGTTTTTATTGATGCCACTGATTATTTGAGAAGCTTTAGACTCTCTGCCCGGGAGTTTACCACAAAGATACTCCTCGATGTTCTAGACACCACCGGCATTACCGCTGCAGCAGGAATTGGCACAAACCTCTACTTGGCCAAAGTAGCCATGGATATTCAGGCCAAGCGCACTACCGTTGACGAAAATGGCGTACAAATCGCCGAACTTGATGAAATGGGCTACCGCCGCCTCCTGTGGTCACACCGTCCCTTGACAGACTTTTGGAGAGTGGGTAAGGGCTATGCGAAAAGGCTCGAAGAACATGGTCTTTTCACCATGGGGGACATCGCCCGATGTTCCTTGGGCAAAGCGCATGAGGAGCATAACGAAGACTTGCTGTATCGGCTCTTTGGGGTCAATGCGGAACTTCTCATTGACCATGCTTGGGGCTGGGAATCTTGTACCATTGCAGATATTAAGGCTTATAGACCCAGTTCAAGCAGTATGGGTTCTGGACAGGTGCTTCATCAGCCCTATCCCTATCACAAGGCAAGACTGATTGTACGGGAAATGGCAGATCTTCTCGTTCTGGATCTCGTGGCCAAGAGGCTGGTCACAGACCAAATCGTCCTAACGGTAGGATACGATATGGAAAGTTTAATCAGGCCCGAGATCGCAAAGTCCTACTCTGGACCCGTAACCACCGACGCCTATGGGAGGAAGATTCCCAAGTCTGCCCATGGATCGAAGAATCTTGGCAGGCAAACCTCCTCTACCAAGATAATCGTAGATGCCTTTACAGAGCTTTTTGAACAGATTGCTAATCCGAATCTCTTGGTGCGCAGAATCACTGTCACAGCGAATCATGTGGTTGACGAGGCTAGTCTGGGGAAGGAGAGCCAATACGAACAGCTTGATCTCTTTACTGACTATTCCTCTCTCAAAGAGGAGGAAAAGGAGGATGCCGCTGAGCTTGTACGGGAGAAGAACATGCAAAGAGCGGTCCTTGAAATCAAAGAGAAGTATGGCAAGAACGCCATTCTCAAAGGGATGAATCTGGAAGAAGGGGCAACGACAGTCGAGCGGAATCGACAGATTGGGGGACATAAGGCATGACAGACTCTTATGACGACATCATCCATCTACCGCGCCCAGTCTCCAAAACACGTCCAAGGATGGCCCCGATTGCCCGGGCTGCTCAGTTTTCTCCCTTTGCGGCGCTAACGGGCTACGAAGCTGCCATACAGGAGACAGCCCGGCTGACAGACGCCAGAGTTGAGTTGGACGAATCGATGCAGGAGACGTTACGAGCTCGGCTACAGATCATAGAGGAACGAATCAAAGAAAGCCCTAAAGTTACGATCACCTACTTTCAGCCAGATCCAAAGAAGACTGGCGGTGCCTACATCAAGGTTTGCGGACATGTAAGGAAAGTAGATGAGTATGAACGAATTCTCGTCTTAGGCGGCGGACAAGAGATCCCTATCGACGAAATCATCGACATCGAAGGGGAGTTATTTGATCCAAGATGGATTGCCACCTAGAATGGAAAAAGCAGCTACCCTCTAGATGTAGCTGCTTTCATCATTACCGAAAAGATTGCTCGGTTCTAAAGATAATCTCATCCTGCAAGGCCTTTTCGAGATTGTTGAAGTGGTCTGAATAGCCAGCCACCCTCACGATCAGATCCTTGTACTCTTCCGGCTTCTTCTGCGCTTCAAGCAGAACAGCCCGATCAATCACATTAAACTGGATGTGATGTCCCATCATCTTGAAATAAGCTCGAATCAGGGCTGTAACGTTGTTTAGCCCCTCCTCACCAGCAATTGAGGCTGGAGTGAACTTCTGGTTCAAGAGGGTTCCACCGGTGGACGTGTGGTCCATCTTCGCCGCAGAGCGAATGACAGCCGTAGGTCCATGTACATCAGCACCCTTTTCGGGGGAGATTCCATCTGTAAGGGGAACCCCCGCTAAGCGACCATTGGCCGAGGCAGTCATGACAGAACCGAAATACACATGGCAAGTTGTGGGGAGCATGTCGATTTGATAGGTACCGCCGAAGACTGTTTCCCGTCCTCTGATTTTATCCCTCACACTTTCGAAGACCTCAACCATAATGGCATCGGCATAATCATCGTCATTGCCGTACTTAGGCGTATGATTCAAGACCAGATTGCGGGTCATTTCATGCCCGACAAAGTTCGCATCAATGGCCGCCACCATCTCTTCCATACTAAAACGCTTTTGATCGTACACATTGTACTTAATCGCGGCCAGAATATCCGTCATGGTTCCTATGCCAACGATCTGGATATAGCGAGTATTATACTTGGCACCGCCAGCATTGTAGTCCCTCCCACTCTGCCGACAACCATCAACCACTACAGACATAAGGGGTGAAGGCAAGTACTTGGCCATGATCGTCTCGATGACGTGGTTGCCTGCTATCTTGATGTCAATAAAATGATCGAGTTGCCGCATAAAAGCGTCCCATAACTGATCATAGGAGGCAAATTCTTCAGGATTGCCTGTCTTGGGCCCAATTTGCTTACCCGTGTACTTGTCAAATCCGTTATTCATGGTTATCTCAAAGATTTTTGGGACATTCAAGTAGCCAGTGAGGCAATAGGCTTCTCGGCCATGTGCACCTGTTTCCACACAGCCACTGGAACCACCAAAACGGGCATCTTCTAGTGTTTTTCCAGCATTTAGAAGCTCCTGAATCAACTCCTCTGTGTTATAAAAGGCAGGCTGACCCCAACCCTTGCGGGAAATCTCCACAGCTCTCTTCACAAACTCATCTGGATTCTTTTCGCTTACTTGCACATTCGAGCTGGGCTGAAGTAGCTTCAGCTCATCCATCGTATCGAGAATTAGGTAAGAGACCTCGTTCACACCATCTTCTCCGGTATAGGGATCAATCCCGCCGGTGTTGATGTTGGCAAAGTCGGTATACGTAGCGCTTTCCTTTAAGGTGATACCCACCTTAGGCGGAGCGGGCTGGTTGTTAAACTTAATCCAAAGACACTCCAGAAGCTCCCGAGCCTGGTCATAGTCGAGGGTTCCTGCTTCCTTCTCCTTCTTATAAAAGGGATATAGATATTGATCCAGTTTCCCTGGGGAATAGGCATCCCAGATGTTCAGCTCAGTGGTTACGGCCGTATGGACAAACCAGTACATTTGAATCGCTTGGGCGAAGGTCTCCGGTTTATGGGCCGGAACCACATCGCAGTTGGCTGCAATCCAGAGCAGCTCTTCCTTTCTCTGGGGGTTTGTCTCTTGCTGGGCTAGTTCCCTGGCATAGGCCGCGTATCTCTGACCATAAAGGATCATGGCATCGCAAGCGATCGCCATCGCCTGTAGCTGGGTCTTCTTCTCATAGGCCTCTAGATCGTGAACAAAATCAAGGGCAGCCATGGACTCCTCGATTTCCTGCTTGAAGTCTAGGAAACCTTTCTTGTAGAACTTATCATCAGCTACTGTATGGCCCGCAGCCCTTTGTTCCATGAACTCAGTGAAAATGCCAGCTGCAAAAGCGTCCTTCCATTCAGGAGCCATCGCTTCCATAATCTTGTCCCGAGTCGACTTCCCTTTCCAATAAGGGATGATCTGTTCGGCCTGCAGGGCATAATCGCCCTCCTTAACCTTGAAGCTAATGAGTTCCCTCGCATTCATGATCTCCATATCTTCCACGCTGTGGGCGCAAATCTCAGGGAACGTCGGCGCCACTTGTGGCCCCTCACTCTTTTCCCCTACGATTAGTTCATCTTCACCAATGTAGAGCTTGCGATGTTCAATATAGTTCTTAAAGCTGAGCGCTCGAAGAATGGGCATTTCCACCGTTCCATAGTGTTTCTCATAGAACTGGGTCTGAAGTAGCGCCCGTTCTAGACTGATGGACGGCTGCGTCTTTACGCTCAGTTCCCGCAATCGCTTTGTTCGCTCTGTATAACCCCTCATACGGGTCCCTCCTTCTTGACCTTATACCCCTTTTCAGCAACCATCGTCCGCAAACGATGCATCATTTCGGGACTTGGAACCTGCATACGTTCGTCCGCGTAGTCTCGCCCCAACTTCTTGTATTTGTGCTGGGCAATAGAATGATAGGAAAGTAAATGGACTTCCTCGATCCTCAGTCCGTCAACCAAGGAGAGCGTCTCTTCGATAAAGGATTCCTCCGCGTTGACTCCCTCAATAATGGGAATACGTAGGTAGATTGTATCATGAATCTCCGTGAGCTTCCTCAGATTTTCGACAATCTCTTGGTTTGATCCACCTGTGAACTCCCGGTGCTTTTCCTCATCGACGAGCTTGAGATCGTAGAGGAAGAGATCCGTGTACTTAGCTACACGTTGCAAAGACTCAAAGGGAACGGCTCCAGAGGTATCAACCGCCGTATGGATTCCCTCCTCCTTGAGACGCCGCAAAAGTTCCTCGGCAAAATCCACGTGGACAAGGGGTTCACCGCCAGAGAGGGTAACCCCACCCCCTGATTCCTCATAAAAGGCCCGATCTCTAAGAACTTGATCCAAGACCTCAGGCACCGTATAGGTTCTTCCCGCGATCTCCCGAGCCCCGGGAATGCAATAGATCACGCATTCGCCACAAAAATCGCATTTTGTAAGATCCGTCACCATAGAATTCCCGACGACCGAAATGGCCTGTTGCGGACAGACCTTGGCGCACATACCGCACATCACGCACTTCTCCCGATCATAGAGCATATCCTGGCGCGTATTTTGGCTCTCAGGATTATGGCACCAGAGACAGGTCAAGGGACAACCCTTAAAAAAGACGGTGGTACGAATCCCCGGACCATCATGGAGAGAAAACTTCTGGATATTAAAGATCATAGCATTCAACATAAGGTCGACTCCACACTATAATAGTTCTTATCTTAATTATAGCAAATGTGTGGGGAACAGTCCCCACACAATGACGCGCAATTTAGCGAAATCGGAAATAGATGACGACGATGCCAATGAATAGACCGACTATAGCTGGAACAAGAATGGATGTACCCGCTTCACCAGCATACAACACGCTCCAGGCCATTTTGGCGATGGCGATGAACACCAATACAGATAGACCGAGCTTGAGACTTCTCTTCCAAAAGGCCGCAGCTAGGGCAATGAGGGAGAGGGGTACAAGAGCTGATAGAGCAATCTTGCCTACGTTCCATGCTCCAGTCAGATATTCCATTTCTAGTTCTAAGAACTGTTGAACCTGTTCGCTGACAAGGGCGGGTTTAGGAAACCAAAACATGCTCGTCAACAGCAAAAAGACGGTGATAGAAATGCCTGACCAACTCCGCTTAAAGGCCGCAAAGCAAAATGGAATGAGAAACAGCGGCCGTATATACCAACTCAACTGATTTTGGTGTCGTTCAAAGGCCCAAGTGAAGAAAGCCTCATTGGTAAAGGCCAAAATGAGGAAAAGTCCAGTTAGTACAGCAAAGACTAGGGCCGTTTGCTTATCATTGCGCTTTAGTACTTTCATCTTCCATGAGCTCCCCTCTTCAATCCATATTTCATGAAGTCCACATAGGCATCCAAGTTCCGAAGCATTTGATCCACTTCCAAATCGTCCTCATCACCAAACAGATCATGGAAACTAGCGAATAGATGAGAGATCACCCTGATCATGAACTCCCTGGAAAAAGCTTCCCTAAAGACGCCTTGCTCCATGGCCAAATCGATCAGAGCCTCCAATGATAACTCAGCATCCTTACCAAGGGAAGCCCGGGCCACCTCATGGATCTCGCTTCCCTTTTCCTTGACAAACATCTTCGTGAGCTGATGGTACTTGGGAAAGGCCTTGGCAAACTGCACACCGAGTCTAGCCTGCCATTTGAATACCTCAAAGATGTCCTTACTACCATGGGTTTCCGTAGCATTCTGGGTGGCCTCGTTAATGAACTGCCATTTAGCCTGCAACCCATGCTGTAGTACGTAAAGATAGAGAGCTTGTTTGTCCGAAAAATGATAGTAGAATGTCCCCTTACTAATGCCGGCATTTCTGATGATTCGGTTGAGGGACGCTTCGTCATAACTCTTCGTCGAAAACTCGTCCAAAGCGGCTTCGATCAGTTCTTCTTGTCTTTCAAAGGACTTCTCATTCATCGTTATTCCCTCCCAACATCGAACGGTGCTGCAGACCAATCGGTCTAGACCACCTGGTCTAGACCGATCGTATCATTACCGAACTGCTGTTGTCAAGTGCCCCAACATGGATCATGAAATGCAGGACGTAGAAGGGATGAGCTAGAGGGGACACGAACATTATGACAGCACGGGTCGCACTTTAGGAGGGAACATCGAATGAAACACATTAGACTCTGGATGACAAACGAGGATATCCGTAGCTGCCCCCTTGTCCCCCTGAAGAAGGGCTTCAGCCTACGTCCCTGGCAAGGGGGAGACGAACAAGTCTGGGCAGAGATCGAGACTCAAGCAGGGGCTTTCCCCAATCTTCAGGCAGCCCTCACTCGATTCAACGATGAATTTGGCGGTCTAGAGCAAGATCTCCAGTCTCGCTGCTTGATACTCCAAACCAGCGATGGTGTTCCTATCGGAACATCCATGGGTTGGTTTGATAAGGAGTTTCGTGATGGCACCTACGGACGTTTACACTGGGTGGGCATTATCCCTTCTTACCAAGGGCTTGGCTTGGCTCGTCCCTTGGTGACCCATGCTATCCATCGAATGAAGGAACAACACACCAAGGCCTGTCTAGCAACCCAGACTACGAGTTACAAAGGAATCAAACTCTACCTCGACTACGGATTTCGCCCCCTAACTCAGACTGAAAACTGCCTGGAAGGGTGGAATATCGTCTCTGAAGTACTGGGCCAAAGCCTCATCTAGTCACCCTAGGCTAATAGCCAAAAAGCCTGCGCAATCCCCTAAAATGGGAACTGCGAAGGCTTCTAACTCGTCTTAACCTTCTTCCTACTTCACACCATCAACAGCCGCTTTAACCCTCTCTAAAGCGATCTCTGTCGGCAAAGTGCAGTCGGCGCCAAGGATAAATCCGGTGGAACCAAACTCAGCAACAACCTTCTTGGCTGCGGCAGCGATTTCCTCAAGACTTCCCTCCACTAACACTCCACTCCGGTTAGCAAGTCCACCCATAATGGTAGCGTTGGGGAACAACTTGCGTCCTTCCTCAAGGGAAAAGTGGGTTTCGAACACGCCCCAGTTGACCACATCAGCCAACTCGCCGTAATTGGCATAGCGCTGGACATTCAGGTTCTCCTTGCAAATATGAAGGAAGTTATAAAGACCGGCTTCACGTGCAGTCTTCATGATACGGAGATCGAAAGGTTCGATCCAACGAGCAAACTCTTCATCTGTGAAGAAATGACGCTCTCCACCGAGGGATGCATAGTAGATTCCATCAATACCCAAGGAGGCGCTTTCCACAACTAGCTCACACATGGCATCGGCGATGCGGTCCATAGCAGCCAAAACAGGTTTTTCGTTTGCTCTCAAGTGCTCACACAGCATCTCCCTAACAGGTACATATCCGTAACGGGCTTCGATAGGATGGATCGCGGAAGCGGTGATTCCGTGGATGGTGGCCAGAGAAAAGGCTTCTCCTTTATACGACTCTAGAACCATCTTAGTGAGCTCCAATTGATCGCGCATGAAGGGAGAATCCTTCGTGTGGGCCGGTACTTGG
>JAAZLY010000029.1 GCA_012799115.1 Bacillota bacterium | reverse complement strand
GTATGGTGGTCATGGATGACAGTACCTGTATGGTTGATGTGGCCCGTTTCTTCCTCAAGTTCACCCAGAGTGAATCTTGTGGTAAGTGTACTCCTTGTCGTGAAGGTACCAAACGGATGTTGGAGATTTTAGATCGCCTCTGTTCTGGTGAGGGTCGAGAAGGCGATATCGAGCTGCTAGGAGAGTTGGGTGAACATATCATCGCAACGTCCCTGTGCCAGCTGGGGGGATCCGCTCCCAATCCTGTGCTCAGCACGATCCACTACTTCCGGGATGAATATGAAGCCCATATCAAAGAGAGACGCTGTCCAGCCAATGTCTGCGCTGGCATGGCCGCTCCTTATGTAATTGATGAAGCTATTTGTATCGGGTGTACTGCTTGTATTCGGCTCTGTCCAACAGGAGCCATCAGCGGTGCACGTAAACAACCGCATGTAATCGATCCCCAGCTCTGTATTAGCTGTGGAGCCTGTGCCGTTAAGTGTCCAGTCAAGGCCATCGCACAGGGTTAAGGAGCGGGATTAGGAAAGGAGTGTGGGTTGATGAGCAAGATCACCTTAACGATAGATGACCAAGTTGTGGAGGTAGCTGCGGGTACTACCCTACTAGACGCAGCTCGTCAAGTTGGGATTGAGATTCCAACCTTATGTTATCACCCAGATCTATCCTTACATGGCTCCTGCCGTGTATGTGTCGTGGAGGACCTGAACTCCCACAGGCTACTTGCTTCCTGTGTGGTTCCAGCTGGAGATGGCATGAAAATCAGCACCCGCAGTGCCAAGGCACGCAAAGCCAGAAAGATGAACGTTGAGCTACTTTTGGCTAACCATCCCAATGATTGTCTTGGTTGTGACCGGAGTGGTAGCTGTGAGTTGCAGGACCTAACGTATAATTTGGGTCTGAGCCGCGCATCTGTGGATCGGTTTGCCGGCGAAAAGCGGGATCTACCCCTTGATCTTGGGGGGGTTGCTCTCAAGCGGGATCCTAATAAGTGTATTCTCTGTGGCCGTTGTGTGCGGGTTTGTGAGGAAATTCAAGGACTTGGAACGTTAGAGTTTTCGGGGCGTGGTTTTGACTCCATTGTAACTACAGGTTTTGACCTGCCCCAAAGCGAGGTCAATTGTGCTAAATGTGGCCAATGTGCAGCAGTCTGCCCAGTTGGGGCCATTACCGAGGTCAGTGACATTGAGCGAGTCTGGGCTGCCTTAGAAGACCCGAATAAACATGTGGTTGTTCAGACCGCTCCAACCATCCAAGTCAGTATCGGTGAAGAGTTTGGTTTAGAACCGGGCTCGGTTGTAACAGGTAGACTCATTGCAGCCTTGCGAAGACTAGGGTTCAATCAAGTGTTTTCCACCGAGTTCAGTGCCGACCTGACTATTTTGGAAGAGGGCAACGAGTTTATCAACCGGATCAAAGGAAACAAGAACCTTCCCCATATTACATCTTGCTGTCCAGGTTGGGTTAAATATGCGGAGCAAAACTATGGAGATCTGCTACATCACCTATCAACAGCGAAATCGCCACAGCAGATGTTCTCTACAATAACAAAAACCTATTACGCAGAGCAGACCAAGATCGATCCAGCGAATGTCTTTACTGTATCCATCATGCCTTGTACGGCCAAGAA
The DNA here is from genome assembly GCA_012799115.1 of Bacillota bacterium. GTDB lineage: Bacteria > Bacillota > Limnochordia > Darwinibacteriales > Darwinibacteriaceae > UBA5420. Next base: position 10,754 of record JAAZLY010000029.1, on the reverse strand, counting down.
ATATGAAAAAGCCCGTGAAGAACACAGTGACAGTGGTTTCCAGGATACAGACGCAGTCTTAACAACCCGTGAACTGGCTCGGATGATCAAAGAAGCAGGAATCGACTTTGTGAACTTAGCAGATGACAAGTACGATCAAATCATGGGTGCAGCAACCGGCGCCGCAACTATTTTCGGTACTACCGGTGGTGTAACGGAAGCAGCCTTAAGAACAGTAAAAGAAGTCTTAACGGGTGAACCATTAGATAAACTGAACTTGGGAATCATGGGTGTTAGGGAAGCTGAAGTGGAAATTGCCGACCGGACCTATAAAGTTGCCGTTATTAGCGGTTTAGCCAACGCAGCCAAGGTACTGAATGATGTACGAGCAGGTCAATCAGAGTATGATTGGATTGAGATTATGGCTTGCCCTCACGGCTGTGTAGGCGGCGGTGGACAGCCCATCCCAGCCGACCTTGAAGTGAAGAAGAAACGGGCTGAAGGTTTGGCCAAGATTGATCAGACCAACACAATCCGTAAGTCTCACGAGAATGTGGATGTACTCAAGCTATACGAAGAGTATCTGGTTGAGCCCTTAAGCGGTAAGTCACACCATCTCTTGCATACGAGCTATCGAGTTCGCTAGACTTTGCCCAGGCTGGTAGAAGGCTTAAGTGATGGGAGGTATGCTCGATGATGAAATGTGTACGGAAATGGCCCGAATTGGTCTTTACAGTGCTATTGGTTCTAATGGCCTCTGGCGTGACTGTGGGCGCTGAAATTGAAACTATGGTTGTTCAAACTCCGCCCACAGTGGGCGCCCTGCCATTGATCTGGATTCAGGAAAGCGGAGTTCTGGCAGAGCAAGTGGAACTAGACATTAGGGTATCACCTGATCATCAACGTGGTCTGGCCCTGCTTGCCGGAAGCGACATTGAATTGCTAGTAACCGGGGTTAATGTGGGGGCAAAAGCCCATAACAAAGGCATTGATCTCAGCTTAGTCAACACCAATGTTTGGGGAATCGATTATCTGTTAACAGACGGTTTTACCGCTGAGAGCTGGGCGGATCTGAAGGGTAAGAGTTTAAGCTTGCCCTTAATGGGCGGTCCCCTCGATTTTCTAGCCCGTTACTTCCTCATACACAACGGGGTCGATCCTGCCCAGGTAGACTTCATCTATACCCCATCGAATCATGGGGCTAGAAGTTTTCAATTAGGTCAGGTTGATGCCATTGTGTTGCCTGAACCCATGGTGACCATTACTTTAAATAGTTATGAGGATGCTGTCTTATCCTTTGATCTGCAAGAAGAGTGGGCAAAACTCCACGATGGCGATGATCGGATTCCCTTTGTAGGCTTGTTTGTACGGGGCGACTTCGGCCGAGATCATCGAGAGCTCATCGAGACCCTAAACACCCATTACCAACAGGGCATGGAATGGGTGAAAGCGAATCCGACGGAGGCGGCATTACTCGCAGAGCAGTACTTTAATCAGCCAGCTGCAGTAGTGGAAGCTTCCTTTGCCAGGATCGTTCTGAACCTCTATCCTGATCATGAGGAGCAAGCATTGATAGACCGTTACTTCACTGCTATTATGGAACTCTATCCCGAGATGATAGGGGGAAAACTTCCAGATGAGCAATTCTACTTCTAGATCGAAGGACGTACTAAGAAAAGGATTCATAAGCACTACTGGTCTTTTAGTAGTGCTTATTTTATGGAGTGTTCTATCAAGGAACTACCATTCGTTGATCTTACCTTCGCCACGGGAAACCTTTGGAGCAATGCAGCAGCTCTGGCATTCAGGGCAGTTGTGGACGAATATGTTCATCACCTTCCACCGAACTATGGTGGGATATGCTGCAGCCCTTACCTTTGGACTACTAACTGCTTTACTACTCAAGGCGTGCGGGTTCTTGCGGAGTTTGTTCCGGCCAATTATTACAGTTGTACAGATTATCCCACCGGTCATCTGGGTGGTGTTTGCCGTGATTTGGTTTGGTATCGCAGATGACTTAACTCCCATCTTCCTGATCTTTATCGTTACCTTTCCCGTCGTTTTTTTGACGATTTTCTCGGGCCTAGAGAGTGTTGACGCCGAACTTGTGGAAATGGCCACCTTTTACCGCTGTTCTCAGGCCAAAATCATACGGGCTGTTTTCTTGCCGACTCTAGTTCCCCATTTTGTTTCCGCAGTTAGCCTGGGTGTATCCTTTGCTTGGAAATCCACGATTTTCGCAGAATTCATGGGTAGCTCGAGTGGAATTGGCTTTGCCATCAGTATGGCTAACGCCAATCTGGAGACGGAAAAACTGTTTGCCTGGGCAATCGTTCTGATCCTGATCATGCTTGTATTTGAATATGGGATATTGACCTTTGTGAACAAAAAGGTGACAAGGTGGAAACAATATGGATAAAGGGACAGAGATCTTGGAGCTCAACAAAGTTCAGAAAAGCTTCAAAACGAATGATGCTCAGCTGAAAGTGTTGGACGATCTTTCCCTTACTGTTCAGGCTGGCGAGCTCGTTGCCTTGGTGGGCCCCTCTGGTTGTGGCAAGACGACATTACTCAATCTGGTGGCTGGTTTGATCGAACCTGATCAGGGACAAGTAACGAAACGAGCCAACTTGCGATTAGCCTACGTTTTTCAAGAACCGCGTTTGTTACCCTGGAAAACCGTGGGAGACAATATTAGCTTTGTCCAGGATAATTTCCTGTTGCCCTCAGAAGCTAGAGGCATCAGAGAAGACCTACTCCAAAAGACCGGTCTACTAGCATCTCAAGATGTGTATCCAGCTCAGCTCAGTGGCGGGATGAAGCAAAGACTGGAGATAGCCAGAGCCTTGTCCGTTCAACCACAGCTGCTACTGATGGATGAACCATTTAAGTCGCTTGATGTTGCTTTGAAGTACCAACTGCAGGACCTGATACTGGCAGAACAGGCCAAAGAAGGGTTCGCAGTCCTATTCATTACCCACGATCCAATAGAAGCGGTAATGCTAGCTGATCGTGTCATTGTTCTTTCGGATAAACCAACCAGGATCTATGAAGAACTGTTCATTGATATGCCCAGGGAGTTGCGGCAAATAACGGACGAACAGATCTATGGGAAATCAGAAGAGATTCTGGATTTCTTGCTTAGACGATCCACCTAGTAGGGGCTTCGGAAAACGGTATCGACCAACCAGGGCCTCCCCCATCTGACCAGATAGTCTTTTACGACGGTCCCTGGAATTTTGCCATTGATCTTCCTAAAAAAAGGTGCTATGATTGACTGGGAATAAATGGGGGGTCTGACCCCTCGCGAAAGGAGCTGTTTTGATGTCTGCGATCTATATGGTGATCTCATCTTAACAGAATAACTGGCACAGTCTGAGAAGCCTGGTGGGTTCCACCTTGTTTTGCTGTGCCCACTAAAGTAACCTTTCGTGAATACTGTACACAAGCACAGGCACACCGAAATGGTGTGTCTTTGTTTTATCCAGGCGCATTATGATTTGGAGGCAAATCAACAGGCCGCAGTATGCAGAGATAAAGGCTGCTTATTGCGGTATTTTTGTGCCCAATTTTAGACTTTGTGGAAAGGAGTTGATGTTTGATGATTGCCCGAAATCGCACACTCACAATATCAACTACATTGGAGGATGAAAGAATTGAATTTAGAGGATTATGGCTTACCTATAGAGGTCATAAAGAGTTTAGAAAATGATGCAGAGAGCATTCCGGCCCGGGTCTTGGCAGTGCACAGAGAGCGCTATGATCTTGTCTGCGAACATGGGCAGGTTACCGGAAGACTCAAATCAAGTACGTACTTCGCCGATTGCTCAGAGGATTTTCCCACGACTGGTGATTTTGTTTTGATCCACTACAATCCCAAGGGAGAGAGTCCTATTGTTAAGACATTACCTAGAGGATCGTTCTTTTCCAGACGCGATCCCGATAAAGGCCGCGGCGAACAGGCTGTGGCGGCCAACTTTGACTACGTGTTTATTATGCAGTCACTGAACCAAGATTTCAATCTCAAACGTCTGGAACGCTACATTACCTTGGCTTGGCAGTCCGGGGCAACTCCAGTCTTAGTTCTTACCAAGGCTGATCTGGTTGAAGACTATGAAGAGCAAATCGAAGCAATCGCAGAAATCGCCTTTGGAGTCGATATTCACGCGGTGAGTTCCAAAGATGGAACGGGACTTGAGGCCTTGGCCTCCTATCTCCAGCCCCGCAAGACTGTGGTCTTTTTGGGTTCTTCAGGAGTAGGCAAATCAAGTCTCGTCAACCGCTTGGCAGGACAGGAAATCATGGATGTCCAAGGAATCCGAGAGGATGATGACAAGGGACGCCACACCACCACCCATCGGCAACTTGTGATGCTGGAAAATGGGAGCATGATCATCGATACCCCTGGAATGCGCGAACTGGGGATGTGGGCTGTAGACTCTGGCCTGAGCGAAGCTTTCTCGGATGTGGAAGGGTATTTCCCCCACTGCAAGTTTTCCGATTGCCAGCATAAGACTGAACCTGGCTGCGCAGTGAGAAAAGCCCTGGAGGAAGGGGAGCTCTCCCCAGACAGGTGGGAAAGCTATCTGAGGCTCCAACGCGAGGCAAAATACGCCGATGACCGGGCCGCTTACCTGCAGATCACCCGGCAAAAGGGCAAAGCCTTGAGTAAATGGAGCAAGCAAAGAAGTAAGAACTGGGGTGAAGCTAAGTGGTGATCCATCTACGTTTGGAAAAAGCCGCAGACCATCGTGCTGTGGAAGAGTTGACCAGGGAGGCTTTTTGGATTAACACAGATTGCCGGCCCTACATTGACGAACACTATCTTGTACACAAGTTACGCGATAGCTCCGCCTTTATTCCTGAACTGGATTATGTAGCTGAAGTGAATAGACGACTGGTTGGGAACATCATGTATTCTAGGTCCAAAATCGTCTCCCCGGAAGGGGTGGAACACGAGGTGTTGTCTTTTGGTCCACTGTCGGTCTTGCCCGAGTTTCAAGGAAGGGGTATTGGGAAGGCTCTGATGCGCGAGAGCTTCGAAAGAGCCCGCGGACTTGGCTTTGGAGCCATCGTCATCTTTGGACATCCCGACTACCACCCCCGCCTCGGGTTCAGGCGGGCTTCTGATTTTGGAATTACCGCCGCAGACGGAACTACCTTTCCAGCCATTATGGCGCTGGAGCTTGTTCCAGGATCATTAGACGGCATTACCGGCCGCCTCTATTTCGATGCAGTGTATGAAGATCTACCAGAAGACGAAGTCATGGCCTTTGATGCACGCTTTCCCAGCAAAAAACCCCGGAGTAAGGTACCAATTGACCTACTTCTGGAGCGTCTTAAAGGAGAAGCCAAAGAATCAGTAAAAGGACTTAAGCTCACCTACCTCGGTGATTTTCACAGGATCGCCGTGGAGCAAGTTGCCAATCTCCGAGGAATCGATGCTGAGGCTTTGGCTACCATCCGATCAACCCTACAAGAACATGGTCGATTGTGGGGAAACGCGTAAAGAGTGAGACCCCGGCTAACGCCGGGGTCTTCGTATAATGCGGATTGAATGAAAGCAACATGCTATCAAAGAGGCCCGAGTTTGCCCTCACACACCCTTTTCCAGCCCAAGCAGGCTCAGTTACTGACTCTGTTGTCCCCAAAGAGGAACCTGAGAGAATAGATACCCGATATGCCTACCAGAGTATAGACAATCCTACTCAACATAGACGCAGTCCTCATGCTTTCCCCGCCTAAGACCGCGGCTACGAGATCCCACTGAAAGAGACCGACCAATAACCAGTTCAAGGCACCGATAATCACAAGGAGTAGCGCAAGTCTAGACAACCCATTCATCATATGACCCCGTCATTTGGCTTTTAGCCTAGTATTTCCATAACAAGAAATCTTATTCGGCACAGGCAAATAGCAGTTGTTTCCCCAAATTACGTGGGTACGCCAGCGAATAGGCCCTTCTCTCGGCGTTATCATTTCTCCTTATACTACCTGCCCAAGTATAGGAAATCATGATTAGACTTGCCAAGACTCCTATGGTACCATGTTGGCGGTTAGTCAAAAAAATCACATACAGGTGAAGTAGTAGCAAAGAATTTTTCCACTAGGGGGCAGACGATGGATCAGTTTTCAACCAATACAAAGAAACTCAACCTCCTCTTAGATCTCAAGAGGGATATTGTTGGAGTCAAACTGCTCAAGAATCAAGCAGAATTCGACTCATATTCGGTCACCAATCTCATTAACCCATTGTCCTATTGTGTTGCGGTGAAATCCGCTAGTCTAGGCCATCGCATCAAATTTGACAAGCAAAGATCCGGCTGCGGTGGTAGCACAAGGGCATTAGGATTTGAAAAACCAACCGACAGCTTCTTGGATGGAACAGACCTTTTTAGCCTAGGTCTGTTTAGAGACGAGAACGTCGCAAAGAGGGCTGCTTTAGAAACATCTAACGTACTTTCTAACACCTATGGCGTTCTAGTTCAGCCCTTAGAATACTTCAGTGAATCAGACCAACCCGACGTGATTCTTATCATTGGTAATCCCCGTGAACTCATGCGAGTTCTACAAGGTTATGCCTACAACCATGGGATCAGTAAGACACTTAGCATGTCTGGAAACCAAGGTGTATGTGTCGAGGCCACAGTCTATCCCCTGATCCATGACACCATCAACTTGTCTATGTTTTGCTCGGGAACGCGGTATTTGGCCCACTGGGGCGATGATGAAGCGATTCTTGGAGTCCCAGTTAGCCTATTTGCCGATGTTGTAGAAGGCCTCCAACATACAGTAGACGCAGTGGAAACGGATCAAAGGAAGAGAGAGATCAACAGCAACTTACAGGCCCAAGAGCTCGAGCCAATAGAGGTAGTCTACGGCAAAACGTACTACACTGAATATGAGAAAGAGAAAAGGGAACGACGCAAGAATGAACAACAAGGATAAGCAAAAAAATCCAGCGCACCTCGCACTGATCATTAGGACGGTCATTGTTGTGACAGGAATCTTGGCTTGGGAGTATTTTGCCAATTACGGTAACTACAACCCTATCTTTACAAGTTACCCTAGCGAAATCGTCAGGGACTCCATCACCTTCGCAACCAGCGGTCAGCTGTACAGGCATGCTTCCATCACCATCAAGGAGGTATTTGGAGGAATCTTCTTCGGCAGCATCATCGGAATTGCCCTAGCCACATTTTTCGGTTACTTTGACTTTGCCGGAAAGATCTTCACCCCCATTATTTCCGCTTTCAGTTGCATTCCCCAACTGGCCTTAGCACCCATTTATGTCTTGTGGTTTGGCTTGGGATTACAATCAAAGATCTTCCTCGCTGGTCTAATGGTGTTTTTCAATGTCTTCTCGGCAACATATGGGGCAATTAAAGGAATGGACAAGGGAATTCTCGAGTCCGCCAACTTACTCGGGGCCACAGAGTTTGAAACACTGCGAACTGTCGTCATGCCCTCCTGTATGCCTTGGATTTTATCTGGTCTCAGGGGAGGTGTCAGTGCAGGATTAGTCGGAGCAATTATCGGCGAATATATTGGTGCAAAAGGCGGATTAGGCTGGATGATCACCTATTCCACCTCCTACTTCAATATTAGCAGAGTCATGTCATGTATCCTTGTGCTACTCGCCCTAGGCCTGACCATGAACAAGATTCTAGACTTGGTTGAACGTAGGGTCCTGGCGTGGAGAACTGTCACCACCCTAGGAACAGAGAAACTAAAGTAGCAACTCAATGCAAATGTTGGTTATCGCATGATGATCAACGAGGCTGTCATCAAATCTTAATTTACGAGGAGTTGGAGAAATGAATCTCAAAAACATCAAACGAATCAGTGTTCTACTCTTGATCTTTGCACTAGCATTGCCACTTGCGGGACAAGTTGCCGAAGCGAAACCCACCAAGATCGTCGTCTCGGAATTCCGGGGTCTAAACTATGCTCCTGTACACATTGCCGAGGTTCTTGGATTCTTTGCAGAAGAAAACCTAGACGTAGAGTTTGCCGTCTACGGTGATGGGCCCATCGCTTTTCAAGGTATGCATGCAGGGGATTCACAGTTTTGTATGCTCTCAGTAGAACCTGTTTTCAGAGCTCAAGAACAAGGTTTAGAGTCAAGCATCATTATCGCTCTTGACACCACTAGAACCTATGGATTTGCCGGTGCCAAACACATTACCGATCCAAGCCAGTTGAAAGATAAAGTTGTCTTTGCCGGAGCACCCGGTTCCGCCCCCTTCTCCTTTATCTGGAGTATTCTAGAGAACGCCGGCCTTGACCCCGAAAACGATGTGACCTTTGCTCAAATGCAATACGGTGCTTCCATCGCTGCTCTGGAAAGAGGAACGATTGACGCAGCATACATGGATCATGCCAATAAGCCCAAGTTCTTGGCAGCTGGTGCAAACATCCTTATTGACGGCGCCGATGTAGAAACCAAGCAAAAAGTATTCGGTTCGGAAAAATTCGAAGGCTCCATCATTACTGCCACGAAAAAATTCGTGGATGAGAATCCCGAGATCGTACAAGCTTTCATCAATGCTGTTATGAAAGGAATTGACTGGGTCAACTCCCATAGCGATGAAGAGCTCGTTGAAATCTTACTGCCTTATCACGATGGAAGTACCAAAGCCGACCTTTTGGAGAGACTGGAACTCGTTAGATTCTCCCGTACCCCAGATGGCCGCATCTCCAGAGAAGGATTTGATGCTATGGAGAGATTCTCCATCAAAACCGGGGTATTGAACGGTACGATCGGCTACGATAGCATCATTGATATGCGGTTTGTCGAAGAAGCACACAAGTAGGGAGAAACATGAGTTACTTAGAGGTTCTGAACGTCTGTAAGTCCTTTGATAACCATAGGGTGTTGAAGAACATCAATCTCTCTATAGAGAAAAACGAGTTTGTCACGCTCTTGGGACCTTCAGGTTGTGGTAAGACCACTCTGTTACGATCCATCGCCGGGTTAAACAGTATCGACTCAGGCCGCATCTTCCTTGACGGAGAAGACATTACCTATAGGAATCCTCGGGACAGAAATATCGGCATGATTTTCCAAGCGTATTGCCTGTTTCCCACCATGACTGTCTATGACAATGTGGCCTACGGTCTGAAGTTAAAGAAGATGCCCAAAGAGGAAATTAGGACAGAAGTCAATTCCGTCCTTGAGTCTATGAATCTAATGGATAAAGCCAAGAGCTTTCCAGCACATCTTTCAGGCGGAGAACGGCAAAGGGTTGCACTTGCCAGAACCCTCGTTATGAAACCAAAGATCTTGCTCCTAGACGAACCCTTCAATGCCATCGATGCAAAGTTGCGTAAGTCCCTCCAACTCACAGTGAAGGACATTCACAAAAAGTTTGAAATGACCTCGATTCTTGTGACCCACGATCAAGAAGAGGCCATGAGGATGTCGGATACCATTCATCTGTTTAGCGATGGAGTGATCGAACAATCAGGCACGTCAAACGATCTCTATCTGGAGCCAACAAGTGAGTATGTGGCTACGTTCATGGGCAACTACAATGTCATTGATGCCAGAGATTTTCGCAGGATCACCCAGGGAAGGTATCAAGAAGGTAGGACTGTCGCCCTACGACCCGAAGCCATTGAACTTGAGAAACAGAAGTTTACCGACGCCGGCAGTGGGCATATTTTTGAAGGAGTTATCACAAGTTCTGTGCCACAAGGGGCCATTATGAGATTTGGAGTAGAGACCGAGGGTGTAGAACTGAATGTGGATGTGTTGGTTGACAAAGCGACGAGCTTTGCCATTGGAGAAAAAGTCCACCTGCGAATCTTGGCTGACAAAATTCTTCGTTTCGATTCATAGACTGCCCGAAAAGAAAATATCACAGATACGCGCATAAAACACAAGCGTGCATACGGAACCCGCCCTTCGAGGCGGGTTCATTATTCTTCAGATTGTGTGAAGGTCTGTCCCGCGCGCAATTTGACAAGTAGACGCGAAAAATCCAGTGGAATCATCCAAAAAGGGATCGCTAGGGGGCTGGTGACACATTCTCACGATGTTATGTAGTCCTAGTTGATAGACAAAAGACTCTAAAACCCGAAGCGCGACCCAAATTGCGATGATCCACCGGAAAGCCGAGCGTTATAAGGACTAGAAAACAGATGACGACAGATGCCAATGTTCCTTTTGCCCTTTATAACACTTAATAGAGAGTATACACCCGATTTTCGCTAGTTTCAACCGAACTCTTGACATTTAACGCATTGTACCCAGGGGTTCCCTAAGTATCACAAATCTTTAATACAAAGTAATCAGCCACCTCCGGAAAATCGCCCTTGAGGTGGCCTTAGTATCAGTCTATTTCATTATTCCATTCCTCGCAAGAACTCTCCCACCGCATCTAAAGCCTTCAAAGTGGCCCAGCCATAGCAATAAAAGAAGAGCCCATCTGCACCGCCCTGAAGTGCGGCCTCAATTGTGTCCTTAATTTCGGTTTCCGGGATATCCCAGATCTGAATACCTGTAAAAATCTTATTCTCGCCAAAATGATCCTTACCCCACTTGGTTTGCTCCGTTACAAAGGATACGGGCAAACCCTTTTGCTTGTACTCTGCAAAAGATATCGTTCCTAGTTTGAGCAGGTTCGTTAGGTCTGCAAAGACCTTCTCTTGTGAAATGGGATCGTCTCCAGCCAAAGCCTGTACAAAAGCTCCCAAGTCTGCCCCGCCCCCAAGCCTGTGATAGGGGAAATGCTTGGTCCCTTCGCAGAGCTGATCTAGGTTGGCGTAAT
>JAAZLY010000028.1 GCA_012799115.1 Bacillota bacterium | reverse complement strand
TTCAACAAGTCTTAGATGCTTCATCAGCGACCGCACTTTCCAGTCAAGAACTCTCTGCCTCCACCGAGGAATCCAGTGCGTCCATTGACGAAGTAGCGCATACTACTAATGAATTTGCCGCGACCATACAGACGATGAACGGAAATGTAGAGGATATGGTAAGAGCTGCCCAAGATATTCAGTCTTCCGCTACGGAAGGTAGTACTTCCGTCGAGCGAGCGGTAAACATAACCAATGACGTTAGGGATACGATGGCTACGATGGCCAAGATTGTAGGTGACTTGGGTGAGCAGTCCCGTGAGATTGGGCAAATCATTGAGGTTATTACCGAAATCGCCGATCAGACGAATCTCTTAGCCCTTAATGCTGCCATTGAGGCTGCCCGGGCGGGAGAGCAGGGCCGCGGTTTCGCTGTAGTGGCGGAAGAAGTACGGCAATTGGCGGAGCAATCTGCACAAGCAACCACCCAGATCAGTGAATTGGTGAAGAACATCCAGAGGGAGACAGAGCGTACTGTTCTAGGTATTAGCGAAGGGGCACAAGAAGCTACTGAAAGTGCCCATGCTGTAGAGCAGAGTGGCAAGCTTCTCCGGGGCATCATAGAGGAGATTGACCAGATCACCTCCACCATGTTGGAAGTTTCCCAGGGAATACAACTGATCGCTGGAGGTAGCGAGCACCTTGCGGCTACGACGGAAGAACAATCGGCCTCGATAGACTCTATTGCTCTATCTGCGCAAGAGCTCAGCCAGATGTCAGAACGATTACAGGTTGTTGTCCGTCAATTCCAATTGGAGCGGAAAGAATAATTCCGAAATGATTTTACCTTGCCCAAACAGGCTCTATGGTGTATGCTAAAAGAAATAAAAGAAGAGAAAGTGAGGTGGGCCAAGTGATCGTTCGTCAAATAGTTCAGGGATTTAGAGTAATAGGTGTTGGCCTGCCACATGTAGGTGTTGAGGTTTAGTCCTCAGCTCTCTTTTGTTATGAATTAGGCCAACGCCCAGTCTACTTAAGGTAAAGGGGGACGTTGGCTTTTATGTATGTAAATGCCGAAGATGTTTTGCCGGAGACTCTCCTCGAGGCCATCCAAGAGTATGTGCAGGGTGTCGAACTATATATCCCAAAGAGACCCGAAGAGCGGCTTGGTTGGGGAGAGGTCAACGGTACACGAAATCAAATCTATGAGCGTAATCGGGAAATTGTCAGAAGAGCCGCGAAGGGTGAGAGCATCCATTCATTGATGGAACGGTATCACCTGAGCTATGATAGCATTCGCAAGATCATCAGTGCCAGCCGGAAAGAATAAGTCCTAAATGATCTTTAGAGGCACAACTTCATTTTGATGATAGAATAAAGATCAGTGGGACCCACAACTCTTACGAAGGGGGGATGATCAAGATGATCTTCAGGAGGTATGGCAAACTCTAGCGGAAGTTAGAGTTGCCAAGATAACAGGTCTGGTCGTTTGAACACGACTGGGCCTGTTTTGGTATGCAGGATTATCCCCAGAAGATGCGAATATAGAAGGATGTGTTAAGCACGGGGGTAAGACCATGAGGGAAATGCGAAGGCTCAAGGCGAGGTTTCGTCTCTGGCGAAGTCGCCTCAAAGTTACGCATAGAATCGATAGAGACCTGACGCCGGCTGCG
>JAAZLY010000251.1 GCA_012799115.1 Bacillota bacterium | reverse complement strand
TACAACTTACTTCCCGCAAGCAAGCGATTCATACCCGAACCAATCTTACCGATGTTGCAGCTGATTCTATGCATTCCCATCCAATACCTTGATGCTTCAGGGGACAACCTCTTTCTTTCCATCATCGCGGGGTTCAGCGCGATCAACCGGGCTCCATTGCCTCGCGCAAGTGCGTATGGAATCGGTGCGCTAGGAGCATACCTGCTAGGAAGCGTGGCACGGACAGTCGTCTCATCGTCTAGCATCGACATGAGCAGTCTTGTTCGCTACTTCTTCGTGAATACACTGGTTGTACTCCTTGCCCTTCTTGCGTTTTATACCTTAAAGAAGCAGATGATTACAAGTGTTAAGTTGGAGTCTTTACTTAATACAGTGAATGAGCAATCAGAACAGCTCAAGGTATTGGCTGTTATGGAGGAACGTAACCGCATGGCGGCAGAGATGCACGATACGGTGGGCCATACTCTAACTGCGGCTGTCATGGCACTAGAGGCAGCGGAGATGCTTCTTACCGATTCGCCAGCGGCACAAAAGCTGCACCAGGGGAAGGAGCAGGTGCGGAGGGGCCTTGCTGAGCTTCGTGCTTCTGTCAGAGCGATTAGGGCGGGGAGCGAAGCCGATTTTGCCGCATCCCTTGACAAGCTCTTAAGCGAGATCTGTCGTGACACCGGACTTGATGTCCATGTCATCATGGAATCAGAGGTGACTCTCTCTCCACTTCAGGCGGGGATTTTGCTCTCCGCGATCAAGGAGTGTGCGACCAATGCCATTCGGCACGGGCACGCATCAGAAGCAGATATTCTGATGATGGAACATCAAGGTCGATTGCGACTCACCTTTACTGATAACGGCAAAGGAACGTCGGAAGTGAGGCCTGGTTCGGGATTATCCATTATGCAGGAGCGCATACAGGGCGTAGGTGGTAAGGCGGAGGTGCATAGTGAGCCCGGAGAAGGGTTTACCGTCAGCCTCACCATCCCCGTTGCGCACGAGGGGGGCATGTGATGAATCAGATAACTGTTCTCTTGGCGGACGATCAGACCATCATCCGCGACGGACTACGGGCCATTCTCGAGACGTATCCAGACATTCTCGTAGTTGCTGAAGCGGTTAACGGTGCAGATGCCTATGAACAAGTGAAAGCACATTGTCCGCAGGTCGTTCTCATGGATGTACGGATGCCAAAGATCGGGGGTGTGGAGGCCACACGCCTGATCAAGCAGGATTTTCCTGAGACAGCGATTTTGATCTTAACGACATTTGATGATGACGAGTCTATTCTAGGTGCCCTCACCCATGGCGCATCAGGCTACCTTCTTAAGGATATCAGCGGGGCGAAGCTGGCTGACGCTATCCGCGAGGCTGGTCGTGGTAGCGTGATTCTGCCGTGTAACATAGCGGCAAAAATAACTCAACATATTGGCAGGCAGGGTAAGCCAAAGCTGACCCTTGAGGATTTTACCGAGCGAGAACAAGAGATCATTAGCCTGATTATGCAGGGAAGAAGCAATCGGGAGATCGCCGAGGAGCTCTTTTTGAGCGTTGGAACAGTGAAAAACTACGTTAGTCAGATCTACAGTAAAGTAGGGGTGTCTGACCGCGCCAACGCGGTTCTGCACTTTAAGGAAATGGGATTCTGAGATACTCAAGCTAGAACGGGAGCGAAAGCCCCGTTTTTCTTATTACTAGAACCGTGACTCCAGTAACTTATCATATGACCGGTCACTTCCTTATAATCGACTTGGAGGTGACAGGTATGAAGATTGTAGGAAATCTGGTAAGTCGGCTGTTGCGAAGTGCTTCATCTCAAAGGCAGGATCAACTGTACTTCAACATTGATGAAGTACGCAAGTTTCAAGGACAACGAGAACAATACTCTGCAGAAGCAAGTGAAGTTCTCAGGAGAGATACGTTCTCTCGACTCTAGGTAGGAGGAGGTATTCGTTGTGGGCACATTTGTGTTGACAAAGGATCTCCTCATGATCCTTTCTCCCCTTATTCTGCTACAAGTAAGCCTTGTGGTGTACTGCGGGATCCTTATCTTCAAAGAAGGAGTACAGAATCTGAACAGAGGGACTTGGTTTCTTATCTGCTTGTTAGTCAACGTGATAGGTCCAGTGGTCTTCCTGCTCGTGGGAAGGAAGGAAGTCCAATGATTACAATCAAGGGACTCAAAAAGGAGTTCGGAGACTTTCAAGTGTTGCAAGGTTTGGATATGCATGTTCGGGCGGGGGAGGTCTACGGCTTCATTGGTCAAAATGGCGTGGGCAAAACCACTACGATGAACATCTTAGCCGGGTTGTCCCAGCCGACGGAAGGTCAATGCCTTATCAGGGGCAAGGACATCACAACAGTGACGCATCCTGGGGATTTGGGCCTTGGTTATCTCCCTGAGGAACCCAGGTTCTATCCCTGGCTGACGGCTCGTGAGACTCTGCTCTATCTGTCCGAGGTTCCAAGCGATGACCGTGTCCGGGAAATCCTTGGATGGACTGGACTTGCTGAGGGGGCTGACCGACGGGTAGGTGGGTTTTCGCGAGGCATGAAACAACGACTCGGCATCGGCGCAGCCCTCATTCGCAACCCCGACTTGTTCATTCTTGACGAGCCTTCCTCTGCCCTTGATCCAGAGGGGAGAAGTGGAGTACTTCGTTTGATCAAGGACCTAAAGGATATGGGAAAAACGATTCTGTTCTCTACGCACATATTGGCTGACGTTGAACGCATCTGCGATACGGTGGGGATGATTGATGATGGGCAGATGGTATTCGAGAAGCCACTCATACAGCTGCAGGTGGAACATACCCAGCCGGTCCTTGACATTGTTCCGATGGTGCCCATACCTCCCCATGTCGCGGATACACTATCCAAGCTTGCCGGTGTCGTGTCCCTCACGGAATCCGGTGGCTCGTGGGCACTTCGAGTTACCGGTCCAGGTGTTTCTCTGGCCGTAATGTCATTCCTCGCCGAGCACAGGGTTGCCATTGAGTCGTATGCTCTACGCAAGACACGGCTTGAGGACTTGTTTCTGCAGGAGGTATGTGAAAAATGAAGTTCGAGCTCCAAAAAGAATTGCGCTATGCCCTTCGTAGCGGGCGAATACTCATTCTCTTTGCGAGTCTGCTTTTCCTCGCTCTCCTAACTCCAATTATGCTGAAGGTGGTGCTTCCACAAGTCTTGGGTGGTCAGGTCAGCGATCTGATGACGATGACGCAACTTGACTGTATCCAGAGCTATCTTGGTGACGTGTTTGAAATTGGAGGCATTGTCATCGCTTTCACCTTATGTGGACTCACAGCGAGTGAGCTGCAAGGAGATACCTGGCTGCTACCAGTATGCGCAGGGAAACGATTTGGACACATGGTAGGGGCAAAGCTCTTGGTTTTCGGATCGCTACTTGTGATTCTACCTGTAGCTACGCTCTTGGTGGATTATCTATACTCCAGTTATCTCTTTGGTTTCCAGGTCGGAGTCTCCGCAGTCTTGATCAGCGGAATCTTACAGAGCATTTACCTGATCTTCTTCCTCTCATGTCTCATCATGTGGGGTGTCTTGACAAGAAAGCCGATTCCTACTGGATTTCTCACCCTGGCCACGGCTTACGGGATTCAGGTTATCTCCTCGCTTTTTGGCATCCAAAAATGGACGCCATCCGGTCTTTTAACCCATGCTATGGAACTAAATCCTATCCTTGATTCATCACTGTGGATTCCCCTCGTCGTCACCGTGCTTTTGATCGCCACAACGATCCGCATCACCACTTCAAAGCTGAAATGCATGGAATGGAGTACCCGCAGTGCACAGTGATGCAGTGTGATTATCAAGGGATGTAGGGCAGAGGAGGTCAAGTATCAACATGATCAAAACAAGAGAGCGAAATGGCTACAGAAAGTGGCTATGGTTCATTTCTTTATCGGCCGTTCTCGGATTCTTCGTTGTCTTCTTTTCAGGCAGTTGGCACTGGGGCATAGACATTGGCGCGGATGCTACTGTAGACGATTTTGCGGCACATCTGGAAGGACGGGTTCCCAGGCTGATGGACGTGCACGAAATTCCTGGATGCCAAATTGCACTTGTCCATGGTGACCAGATCGTATGGACGAGTGGTTTTGGTCTCGCAGATGTCGAAGGCGGTAGAGCCCTGACCGTCGACACGCCAATGAGTGTCCAATCCATAACGAAGTCCATTGTGGCATGGGGTATTGTACAACTTGCGGAAC
>JAAZLY010000027.1 GCA_012799115.1 Bacillota bacterium | reverse complement strand
AGTTAAAGAGGTCATGGTCGATGTGCTCATTGCACTAATACCGACAACCATCGCTGGCATACTCCTTTATGGTCAGCATACTTTGATGGTTGTGGTACTGAGTACCTTAAGCGCCATACTAACCGAGGCGCTTTTGACCAGAGCACCCCTTACTCTAAAAGGGATTTTTGGAGACGGAAGTGCTGCGGTTACCGGTGCTTTACTAGGCCTAATTCTGCCCCATACAACAGCCTTTTGGGTTCCGATTATTGGTTCGGTTTTTGCCATTGGGGTAGCAAAACTGGCCTTCGGTGGTTTAGGTCATAACATCTTTAACCCAGCCTTAGCCGCCCGAGCGCTACTGCTTCTTGCTTTTACCTCAGAAATGATTTATCTGACAGATGCTGTAACGGGAGCAACGCCCCTCTGGGCAACGGATCGTTTCTCCTGGGCACTGGTTTGGGGAAATGTGGACGGCATTATTGGCGAAACCTCCGTCGTTGCCATTCTTATCGGCGCGGCTTACCTGTTTTACAAAGGGCATATCAACTGGCGTATTCCAGTATCCTGTCTTGGCTCGGCCTTCTTGCTGGCGGTTGTTTGGGGCTTGGATCCCTGGCACACCATTACCGCTGGCGGTCTGATGTTTGCAGCCTTCTTTATGGCCACCGATATGGTTACATCGCCTGTAACCCCAGTAGGTGAGCTCGTCTTTGGTGCAGGCTGTGGTTTGTTGACCTTTATGATCAGACAGTATACTCCTTATCCTGAGGGTGTCACCTTTGCCATCCTAATTATGAATGCCTTTGTACCTGCCATCGATTCTCTGACCATACCTGCTGTCTTTGGTGTGGGACCCAGTCATAAGACTCGCGTTCAGGGATTTGTGGTGATCGCAACCGCTGTTGTCCTAGTCTTTGGCGTTCTAGGTGCAGTTGAGCACAATGAGCCTTCAATTCCGCCCGTGATTAGCGACGGTCACTATTTACCCATGCATGAGTTCTTGGAAAGCCCAGACTACGATGTGGTAGACGTTGATGGTATTCGCTATTATGTGGTTAGGGACGAAGAAAATAACCCTCTTCAGTCAGCATTCATAGCCGAGAGGAACGGTTTCAAGGGGCCTGTTCGCTTCTTGATCCTGCTTGATGCAGATCATAAGATTAAGAATGTGACCATCTTGAAACAAGAGGAGAGCGCAGGTTTTGGTGAGTTGATTACCCGTAGATCCTTCCTCGATCAGTTTTCTGGACTTGACAAGGACAGCCCATTCTCGGTTGGAGACGATGTTCAAATCATCTCTGGGGCCACAGTCTCTTCTAGGGCTGTTATCAGTGGTGTCGACAGAGCACTTGATAGCTTTGATGCTGCGTTCTTTGGTGCAGACAATGCTACAGGTTATGTTGATGGGACCTATCTAGGGCAAGCCAGTTCCTTCGGTGGTCCGCTAGAAGTTGAAGTGGTGATCGAAGGTGGCAAAATTGCCTCTGTTACGATATTGAAACACTCTGATACACCAGGCTTTTCTGATCCGGCCATTAGTGGCATTCCGGGTAGAATTGTAGCTGCAAACGATCCCGCTGTTGATGTTGCTTCAGGTGCTACCATCAGTAGTGAAGCCATTATGACAGCGGTGCGGGACGCCCTTCAGTCGGCAGCTGGAAGCTCGACTACCAACGGTTCTGCCAGCACCACAGGATTTGCGGTGACGGTTGGTGATGGAGTCCACCAGGGTCGAGGACAGGGTTTTGGTGGTCCTCTCGTCCTTGATGTAGTTGTGGCTGGTGGCAAGATCACAGAGATTAGGGTGGTTGAGAGTAGCGAAACGCCCTTCATTGCTAATTCTGCCTTCGAGAAGTTGATCCCAGCATTGATTGAAGCACAAGGTCCGGTGGATGCAATCAGCGGTGCCACTGTCACAAGCGGAGCTATTCATGAAGCAGTCCGCGATGCCTTGAATGAAAAGGGGGGCCAGTAACGAATGAAGATTTTTTGGGAAGGTGTGTTTAGAAGGAACCCTGTCCTAGTCTTGGCGATGGGGCTGGTACCTGCCGTAGCCATCACAACGACAGCCCTCAACGGCTTGATCCTTGGCATTTCCATTGCTCTTGTGGTTCTGATCTCTAGCATAATCAACTACGTTGTCATTCCCCTTACGCCAGTTAGTGCCCGATTGTCACTTCGTGCCTTGGTTCTGATTGTTTTAGTTGTGGCGTTGTACGGCATCATTCTGCACACAAGTCCCGGACTTGTAGCGGGATTGGGTATTTTCTTCCCATTTATGGTAGCCGATGCCTTTAGATTACTAAAGACCGAGGAGCAGCCGCCTTTCACTGACGTTGTATTGGAGGCTTTGGGACAAGGTCTGGGCTTTGTCTGGGCATTGACCTTGATAGGGATTGTGCGCGAGTTTCTAGGCCTTGGCGCGATCTTCGGCCGGCCAATTGTAACTACCGTCTTACGGCCGCTGTCCTTAGCTACTGGCGTTCCTGGCGGATTGATCATCGTAGGTTTGCTCTTAGCTTTGGCCAATGCAATCACCAAGCAGGGAGGCGAACTCAATGATTGATGGATTAGAGCTTTTAGTGGAAACACTCATTACTGGCAATTTAGTACTCATTCATGGTCTTGGGCTTTATGCGTTGACCCGTTATACCAAGACGGTCCGAACTGCAGTGAAAGCCGGAACGAATACCGTTGTCGGTATGCTCCTTGGGGGAACGATTCTATGGCTCCTAGGCGACATCGTTCCGACCTCTCCAACATCCCAGATTGGGTTTTATGTCTTGGTTGGTTTTATTGCTGCTGCCACTGCACCGCATCTAACTCGTCAAGACGCCTCTCCTGAGTATCATGTTGTGGATACGGCTTTGATCGGACTTCTATTGATCATGGCTCAACGTAATTTCCCAGGTGTAGAAAACCTCTGGTTTGCGATGGGATCGAGCCTTGGTTACTTTATCGTCCTGATAGTAGTGGCTACAATCAGGCAACGTCTTGAGTTGGCTCCGATTCCGAAGGCTTTCCGAGGGACCCCCATTGTGCTAATTACAGCAGGGTTACTAGGAATTGCACTTCTTGGTTTCTGGCTCTAGAAATACTGCCCCAGGGATATCTTCTTCTGGGGCTCTTTCTTGTACTTAAATATCAGAAAAAGAAGGTATTATAGAAAAGATATAGAATTATAACTCGCCCAGGGAGAACGGAAGGAGACTGTAAAGTGCCTACAAAGCAAAAAGCTGTCCTTCTGATCCTTGTCGTGTTGAGCCTTATTCAGCAGGGGGTAGGTTGGACGCGAAGCAGTCAAGTCGGAGGAAGTGATGTAGCAGTGGTGCAAGCCGCGGAGTCAACGGTACAAAAGTCCGAGGATCGGCATTGCCCCTTAGTTCATATCAACACTGCAGGAATGGCTGAACTACAGAGCTTGCCTGGTATTGGCCCCGTCTACGCTGAACGCATCATGGTCGAACGAAGAGAAAGACCTTTCACTGAAAAACATGACTTACTTCGTGTTACTGGGATAGGGGAAAAGCGTTTGGCTCAGATCGCCCACCTCGTCTGTCTGTACTATGACAATGGTCCAGATCAGTAAGTTTCTATTGCTGTTTCCCGGTCTAGCTCTAGGAATTTACCTGGGATCCCTCGGTTTATTACCTGTGTCGATGCTCTTGACGACCTTTGCCTGTCTGGCAGTCCTTTGGCTCTACCTCGCATACCGAGGTAGAGCCCAAAAGGACTGGCTGTTTACACCAATGATGATTGCCGGTATGTTGCTACTTGGGTATGTATCTGTACTTCCGATGGAAAGGTGGAGCGTCCCTGAGGAGGGAATGTTTCGGGGTAGAATATACCGAGTGCAAGAGCTGAGTTTCGATCAACGTGTGCTGGTGCAACTCGAAACACCGAAGCAAAAGGTAGCCCTTCATCTTCCTCTGGAAACAGAAGTACAACCGGGCTGGGAGATCACTTTTTTCGGAACGGTGCGCCAGCCCAAGCAAGCCCCGAATCCTGGGGTTTTTTGCTACCGTCAGTATCTCAGAAGCTTAGGTGTCTTTGGTATCTGTTACCCTGAAGTGTATGAAGTCCATAGTCAAGCTGGAGGCGGCATGCTCTCTCGTCTGCGAAGCAAGCTCCAAGGAAACATTTCAAGACATGTTCGTGATCCTGGTCTTGTTTTAGCTCTAGTCCTAGGCCAACGGGATGAACTCGGTGACCGCCAAGAAACCTGGCGGCTCTTGGGGATCTCGCATCTCTTGGCCATCTCTGGCATGCATGTTGGCTTGGTGGCCATGGGCCTGGGTGGAATCGTCAAGTACCTGCCCCTCCGACCACTTGGGAGGCTTATAGTGATTCAAGGAGCCCTCCTTGGATACATTGTAGTGGCGGGTAGTGGAGCTTCTGCCTGGCGAGCCCTGCTGATCAGCATCTTGGCAGGCTACGCAGCCCTACTAGGGCAGCGTCAAGACCCGCTACATCTTTGGGCTATGGTGGGCTGGCTCCTACTTTTGGTCAAACCTACTCTAGTATTTGATAGGGGATTCAGTCTTTCTTTCGCTGCATCGGGAGGAATCCTGCTTTGGAGTCCAAGCGTCACAGTGCGGCACCGCAGCCGCCTCTTTAGTTATGTGGCCAACTCATTGATTGTCTCTACGATAGCACAGCTGACTCTGGCTCCCTTGCTGTTTCAGTATTTCGGGGAGATCGCTCTCTTTGGATCCCTTGCCACACTTCTTTTTTTGCCCTTGGTTGCAGTGTTGATGGTTGGAGGGTTCTTTGTCGCTTTAGGCTTCGGCTCGCTAGGATTTGGGTCGATACTGAACACTATAATGAACGTTGTGGCCGTGTTAGAACGGATGCTACTTCCCTTTGCCGGTCGCTTAGTACTGGGTTCTTGGACAGGTTCAGAGGTTTACCTCTGTTGGTTGTTCTATATCTATACTGGGTGGCAGCTGCGCAAACCCCGGCTAATAAAGCCGAAAAGGACTATGGCTAGACTTATAACAATCGGGGTATTCTTGCTTGTAGTGATGAGTCTCCCGCCTCTGTTTCGTAGGCCCCTGGAAATCACTGCCCTCAATGTGGGACAAGGAGACTGTTACTTTGTGAGAACTCCCAGTGGTGTTCACCTTCTGGTAGATGGGGGAGGAGACACTCCTTACTGGCAGGAGCGGGGGAAGAATGTTGGTAAGGAGCGGTTGGTCCCGTATTTGCACCACCGACAAGTAGAGAAAATTGATT